>DVIZ01000142.1 GCA_018710905.1 Candidatus Scybalomonas excrementigallinarum
AATTTCTTCCATTGCTTGCAATATAAGGTCATGATAGTTCTGTGCTTTTGTAAGCGAATCTTTCACTTCCTCAACCTCTTTAAGAGAATGAGAGAGTTTCTCTATTTTTTCATAAATGCTACAAGTGGATTTTGACAGCGTCATAAGTAAGTTTTCTTCATAAGAAGTAGGAATAGAGGAAGAAATGGCTCTCTTTTGTTCTACTTCTTTTGCTAGATGGCTTTCGTAAGTGGTAACTGCTGGTAGAAAGTCTTTGTTTGTCATTTCGATCAGAGTTTTTGCTTCAATGGCGATGACTTTACAATAATTTTCCAATAAAATATCATAACGAGAATAAATTTCTTCTCGTGTAAAAATATGATGCTTCGTAAAGAGTAAAATGTTTTTATCATGGATAAAATATGGAAGAGCATCTGGTGTGGAAGTAAGGTTATAAAGTCCTCGTCTTTTTGCTTCCTCCACCCAGTCATTGGCATAGCCATTGCCATTAAAAATAATGCGTTTATGTTTTTTTATCATTTCTTTTAGCAGGTTATGTACTGCTAATGGCATATCTTCTTGGCTGACATCTTTTAAACGCTCGGAAAACTGAGATAAGACTTCAGCTACCGCAGTGTTTAAAATAATATTTGGTCCAGAAACAGAAAGGGAGGAGCCAAGCATACGAAACTCAAATTTATTTCCTGTAAATGCAAAAGGAGAAGTACGATTTCGATCCGTTGTATCTTTCATAAAATGTGGAAGAACTTTCGTACCAGTTTCCATTTGAATTCGTTTTGTTTCATCACAGTTTTTATCTCCTTCGATGGCTTCTAATACGGATTGTAATTCATCACCAAGAAAGATGGAAACAATAGCAGGAGGTGCTTCATTTGCTCCTAATCGATGATCATTTCCAGCAGTAGCAACGGAAATGCGCATAAGATCTGCATAATCATCAACCGCTTTTATGATTGCCATAAGAAAGACAAGAAATTGGATGTTTTCGGCCGGTGTTTTTCCAGGTTCTAGCAAATTCATACCCGTATCGGTTAGAAGAGACCAGTTGTTATGCTTTCCACTTCCATTGACACCTTCAAAAGGTTTTTCATGAAGAAGACAACAAAGGTCATGACGATCCGCCACTTTTTTCATCAGTTCCATCGTAAGTTGGTTGTGATCGACTGCTACATTGGTTGTATCAAAAACAGGAGCTAATTCGTGTTGAGCAGGTGCCACTTCATTATGGCGTGTTTTGGATGGAATCTCAAGTTTCCAAAGTTCTTCATCGAGATCTTTCATAAAAGCTAATACTCTTGGTTTTATTGTGCCAAAATAGTGATCTTCCATTTCTTGTCCTTTTGGAGCTTTCGCACCCATTAAAGTACGACCGCAAAATTTTAGATCCCTTCTTTTTGTGTAAAGGTCTTTATCGATGAGGAAATATTCTTGTTCAGAGCCTACGGTTGTATGAACACGATGAACGTCTGTCTGTCCAAGAATGTGGAGAAGTTTTACGGCTTCCACGTTTAAAGCATCCATGGAACGAAGAAGAGGTGTTTTTTTGTCGAGAGCCTCTCCGCTATAAGAACAAAATGCCGTTGGAATACAAAGAGTATCATCTTTGATAAAAGCAGGTGAGGTCGGATCCCAAGCAGTATATCCACGGGCTTCAAATGTGGCTCTAAGACCACCAGATGGAAAGCTAGAGGCATCTGGTTCTCCTTTTACAAGTTCTTTTCCAGAAAAATCCATGTTGATTTCTCCATTTCCAACTGGAGAGATAAAACTATCGTGTTTTTCTGCAGTAATGCCAGTCATCGGTTGAAACCAATGGGTAAAATGGGTAGCGCCATGTTCCACTGCCCACTCTTTCATAGCGACAGCGACAGCATTGGCTACATCCAGTTCTAAATGAGTTCCTTGTTCAATTGTTTTCTTTAAGGCTTTGTATACGTCTTTTGGAAGTTTATTTTTCATTACTCTGTCGTTAAAGACAAGACTTCCATAGAGTTCTGGAATATTTTTATTCATGGCGATGGCTCCTTTTTGGTGTTTATAGTTTTTGTATTTCTTTTATGAACGAAAAAAGGCACTTCGATCAAAACCGAAGCGCCTTTGCTTTATGGATAGTAGTATACACGTTGACAAAAAAATGTCAACCCCTAAATGAAAAAAAGAAAATGGAAATGAAATTTTAAAAAAAAAAGTTGCATTTTTTTCAAAGTATGTGTATAAGTGTTATGTCAATCATTGTTGAGAGAAACAAAAGATATTATTTTTCAGATCGTGTTCTCTTGTTCTAAAAAAATGAAACGAATCAGACAAAGTGTTATGCAAAAAGGAGGAAATAGCATGGCAGTAAAATATGTATTTGTAACAGGCGGTGTTGTATCTGGGCTTGGAAAAGGGATTACAGCGGCGTCTTTAGGAAGACTTTTAAAAGCAAGAGGGTATGAAGTGACAATGCAAAAATTCGACCCTTATATTAACATTGATCCAGGAACAATGAATCCAATTCAGCATGGGGAAGTCTATGTAACGGACGATGGAACAGAAACGGATCTGGACCTTGGACATTATGAACGATTTATTGATGAGAGCCTTGATAAAAATTCCAATGTGACAACAGGAAAAATCTACTGGTCTGTCTTGCAAAAAGAGAGAAAAGGAGAATTTGGTGGAGGGACAGTGCAAGTGATTCCCCATATTACCAATGCCATTAAAGAGCGCTTTTATCATGCAAAAGACGAAAGTGAGAAAAAGATTGCTATTATTGAGGTTGGAGGAACCGTTGGGGATATTGAAAGTCAGCCGTTTCTTGAGGCCATTCGTCAGTTTAAACATGAAGTTGGAAATGAAAATGCGATTTTAATTCATGTAACACTCATTCCCTACTTAAAAGCATCAGGAGAGATGAAGACAAAACCAACACAAGCTAGTGTAAAAGAATTACAATCTATGGGGCTTTGGCCAGATGTATTAGTATGCCGATCTGAGCATCCAATTTCTGAAGAGATACGAGAAAAGATTGCACTTTTTTGTAATGTAAAAAGCGGTCATGTATTGCAAAACTTAGATGTGCCATTTCTTTATGAGGCACCTCTGGCCATGGAAAAAGAGCATTTGGCAGAAGTTGTATTGGAATGTTTGAAATTAGAGAAGACAAAGCCAGATCTCACCGAGTGGAAAGAGATGGTTACGGTATTAAAACAAGCAAAAGAGAAGGTGAAAGTTGGGATCGTTGGCAAGTATGTACAACTTCACGATGCGTATTTAAGTGTAGCAGAAGCGCTAAAACACGGTGGAATTGCCAATGAAGTGCAAGTAGAAATTGAATGGATCGATTCCGAAACGATTACAAGAGAAAATGCCAAAGAAGTCTTAGGAGAGCTGGATGGAATTTTAGTGCCAGGTGGTTTTGGAAGCCGCGGAGTAGAAGGGAAAATCGAGGCGATTCGTTATGCAAGAGTCAATCATATTCCATTTTTTGGAATTTGTCTTGGTATGCAATTGATGATTGTGGAATTTGCAAGAAACGTATTAGGGTATGAAGACGCACACAGCATTGAACTTGATGAGAATACAACCCATCCAGTCATAGCCTTAATGCCAGACCAAGAAAATGTAGAAAATCTTGGTGGAACGTTACGCCTTGGAGCTTATCCTTGTGTGTTAGAAGAAGGAAGTAAAGCATTTCTTTGCTATGGGAAGAAGGAAATTAGCGAACGACATAGACATCGCTATGAAGTAAATAATGCCTATCGAGAAGTGTTAGAGCAACACGGATTGACATTTTCTGGACTTTCCCCAGATAAGAGAATTGTCGAGATGGCGGAATTAACATCAGAAAACTTCTTTTTAGCAACACAAGCCCATCCAGAATTTAAGTCAAGACCAAATCGCCCACATCCACTTTTTAAGGGATTTATTGCAGGGGCCATCGCCTATAAAAAATTTAGTAAAAACTAACAAAACGAAATTTAGGTCTTTACAAAATTCAAAAAATGGTTTATCCTTTGAACAAATTTAGTAGAAAGGGTGAACAACCATGGAACAACAAAGGGGGCTTTATAGGCAGCAGTTTGAGCATGATAACTGTGGAATCGGAGCCGTTGTAAATATAACAGGACAAAAAAGCCATGAGACCGTGGCAAACGCTTTGACAATCGTAGAAAAATTAGAACATAGAGCTGGCAAAGACGCCGAAGGAAAAACAGGTGATGGAGTCGGAATTCTTTTACAGATTTCCCATTCTTTCTTCAAAAATACCTGTGATTCCCTCGGCGTCTTTTTAGGTGAAGAAGGAACATATGGAGTTGGTATGTTTTTCTTTCCAAGAGAAGAGAGAAAAAGAAAGCAAGCAAAGAGAATGTTTGAAGTGATTGTCAAAAAGGAAGGAATGAAATTTCTTGGTTGGAGAAACGTTCCTATTGATGAAACGGTTCTTGGAGCACGAGCAAAAGATTGTATGCCATATATTATGCAAGGGTTTATCGAAAAACCAAAAAAAGTGGAAAAAGGTCTTGCTTTTGATAGAAAATTGTATGTGATAAGAAGAATTTTTGAGCAGAGCAATGAAGACACTTATGTGGTATCCCTATCAAGCAGAACCATTGTATATAAAGGAATGTTCTTAGTGGGACAGCTTCGTTTGTTCTTTCAAGATTTACAAGCAGAAAGCTATAAAAGTGCCATCGCTTTAGTTCATTCTCGTTTTAGCACCAATACGAATCCAAGTTGGGAAAGAGCACATCCAAATCGACTGATGGTTCATAATGGGGAAATCAATACGATTAAAGGAAATGTGGATAAAATGACAGCGAGAGAAGAGACAATGGAATCTTCTCTTTGGGAAAATGAATTTCATAAAATCCTTCCTGTTGTGAATACCGAAGGCTCTGATTCTGCCATGCTTGATAATACATTGGAGTTTTTGACTATGAGTGGTATGCCACTTCCGTTGGCCGTTATGGTTTTAGTACCAGAGCCTTGGGCAAATAATCAAACATTATCTCAGGAAGTTCGAGATTTTTATCAGTATTATGCAACGATGATGGAGCCTTGGGACGGTCCAGCCTCTATTTTATTTAGCGATGGGGAAGTAATGGGAGCAATTCTTGATCGCAATGGTCTTCGTCCATCTCGCTATTATATTACAACCGATGGGAACTTAATTTTATCATCAGAAGTTGGAGTTTTATCAATACTACCAGAAAAAATTGCAAAAAAAGAGCGTTTGCATCCGGGAAAAATGCTTTTAGTGGATACAAAAATTGGAAAAGTATTTAGCGATGAAGAGATCAAGCAATACTATGCAAAACAACAGCCTTATGGAGAATGGTTAGATAGTAACTTAGTTGAGTTAAAGAGCTTAAAGATTCCAAATGAAAAGGTAGAAGAATACGAAAAAGATCAGCGAAAACAACTGCAAAAAGCGTTTGGATATCGCTATGAAGAGTATCGAGAATCTATTCGCAATATGGCATTTCATGGAGCGGAAAGTATTGCCTCTATGGGAATTGATACTCCACTTTCTGTTTTTTCAAGTGAGCATCAACCGTTGTTCCATTATTTTAAACAGCTCTTTGCACAGGTAACGAACCCACCAATTGATGCCATTCGAGAAGAAATCGTTACATCAACAACGATTTATGTTGGAAAAGATGGAAATATTTTAGAAGAAAAACCGGAAAACTGCCAAGTATTAAAAATTAACAATCCAATTTTAACAAATACGGATTTATTAAAAATTAAAAATATGAAGCAGGAAGGATTTCAAGTAGCGGTTGTCCCAATTACCTACTATAAAAGTTCCAAATTAGAAAAAGCATTGGAGTATGTTTTTGTTCAAGTGGATAAAGCATATCGGGACGGCGCCAATATTTTAATCTTATCCGATCGAGGCGTCGATGAAAATCATTTAGCCATTCCTTCTTTGTTAGCGGTATCCGCGGTTCATCAGCATCTTGTAAAGACAAAGAAAAGAACGGAACTGGCTGTTATATTAGAATCTGGAGAGCCAAGAGAAGTCCATCATTTTGCAACTTTGTTAGGATATGGTGCCAGTGCAGTTAATCCATATTTAGCACAGGAGACAATTAAGCAGTTAATCGAAGATGGTATGCTTGAAAAAGATTATTATGCGGCAGTAGAAGACTATAATAATGCTGTTTTACATGGAATTGTAAAAATTGCATCAAAGATGGGAATTTCTACGATCCAATCGTATCAAGGAGCTCAAATTTTTGAAGCCATTGGGATTTCGGAAGAAGTCATTCAGCGCTATTTTACAGGAACGGTAAGTCGAATTGGCGGAATCACATTAAAAGATATTGAAGAAGATGTAAAAAAACGCCATTCAGAAGCATTTGATCCATTAGGACAACCAGTAGACCTTGCATTAGATAGTATTGGTGGCCATAAAATGAGAAGCCAAGGAGAAGAACATCGTTATAATCCACAGACGATTCATCTCTTACAGCAGGCAGTCCAAAGAGGGGATTATGCTATGTTTAAACAATATAGTGCCCTTGTGGATCAAGAAGACACAGGATATTTAAGAAGTCTTTTAGAATTTCAGTATCCAGAAAAAGGGGTGCCAATTTCTGAAGTAGAGAGTGCGAAGTCCATTGTAAAACGATTTAAAACAGGGGCAATGTCTTATGGTTCTATTTCAGAAGAAGCCCATGAAGCGCTTGCCATTGCGATGAATCGCCTTCACGGAAAATCCAATACAGGAGAAGGTGGGGAAAGTGAAGAACGATTGGATTCAAGAGGAAGGAAAGAAGATCGTTGTTCTTCTATTAAGCAAGTAGCGTCAGGAAGATTTGGTGTAACAAGCCGTTACCTTGTGTCTGCTGATGAGATTCAGATTAAGATGGCACAAGGAGCAAAACCAGGAGAAGGAGGACATCTTCCATCTAAAAAAGTATATCCTTGGATTGCAAAGACAAGACATTCTACAGCAGGTGTTAGTCTCATTTCTCCACCACCACATCATGATATCTACTCTATTGAAGACTTAGCTCAATTGATTTATGACTTAAAAAATGCCAATGATAAAGCGGCAATTTCTGTAAAATTAGTATCCGAAGCAGGAGTAGGAACTGTGGCGGCAGGTGTTGCAAAGGCGGGAGCAGAAGTTATTTTAGTTGCTGGATACGATGGTGGAACAGGAGCTGCACCAAAAAGCTCCATTCAACATGCAGGGCTTCCTTGGGAATTGGGGCTTGCAGAAACACATCAAACGTTAATTCAAAATGGGTTACGAGATAAAATTCGTTTAGAAACCGATGGAAAACTAATGAGTGGTCGTGATGTAGCGGTTGCAGCGCTTCTTGGAGCAGAAGAGTTTGGATTTGCAACAGCACCCCTTGTTGCTTTAGGGTGTGTCATGATGAGAGTTTGTAACTTAGATACTTGTCCAATGGGAATTGCAACACAAAATCCAGAACTTCGCAAACGTTTTATTGGAAAGCCAGAATATGTTATGAATTTTATGCTATTTATTGCAGAAGAACTCAGAGAATATATGGCAAAATTAGGATTTCGAACAATCGATGAGATGGTAGGGCATAGTGAATGTTTAAAAGAAAAAGAAACTTCACATTTAATGCACGCAAAGAAAGTAGATTTAAGTGCTGTTTTATATCAAGCCAAAGAAGGTAAATCTTTTGTAACTTTTAATCCTGAAAAAGTATATGATTTCCAATTAAAGCACACAAAAGATCAAGCGGTTCTTTTAAAGGAATTAAAGAAACAAGTAGTAGATGGAACAAAAGCGGAATTGACCATCGATGTAACCAATACGGATCGCTCTTTTGGAACAATGCTTGGCTCTGAAATTACGAGAAATCATAAAAAAGGGTTAGAAGAGGATACCATTGTGATTCATTGCCATGGAGCTGGAGGGCAAAGTTTTGGAGCCTTCATTCCAAAAGGATTGACGTTAGAGCTAAGTGGTGATTCCAATGATTACTTTGGAAAAGGATTATCTGGTGGAAAATTAGTGCTCTATCCTCCAAAAGAAGCGACGTTTCAGGCAGAGGAAAACATTATTGTCGGTAACGTAGCTCTTTATGGTGCGACCAGCGGAAAAGCTTATATTAATGGGATTGCTGGCGAGAGATTTTGTGTTCGAAATTCAGGAGCTTATGCGGTAGTTGAAGGCGTTGGCGACCATGGATGCGAATATATGACAGGTGGTTGTGTTGTCGTTCTTGGAAAGACTGGAAAGAATTTTGCAGCTGGCATGAGTGGTGGAATCGCTTATGTGCTAGATGAGGAAAATGAATTTTATAAAAATTTAAATAAAGAGATGATTTCCTTAGAGAAGGTAACAGAAAAAGCGGAAGAACAACAACTATTCCGTTTGATTGAAGAACATGTAAAGGCAACTGGCTCTCAAAAAGGAAAAGAAGTATTAGAACATTTTGAAGAGTATTTACCAAAGTTTAAAAAAGTCATTCCAAATGATTATAAAAAAATGCTTGCCTTAACCGTTCGCTATGAAGAGAAAGGATATGATAGCGAACAGGCACAAATAGAGGCATTTTATGAAAGCACAACAGGAAAAGTAAAATAGGAGGAAAAGGCTATGGGAAAACCAACAGGATTTTTAGAATATGAGAGAAAGATAGGCGATGTCATCGAGCCAAATGTAAGAATCCAAAACTTCTTAGAGTTTCATAAAAGCCTGCCTTTTAACGAACAAAGAAAACAGGGGGCAAGATGTATGGACTGTGGAGTACCATTTTGTCAGTCTGGAATGATGATCGGTGGAATGACATCAGGATGCCCGCTGAATAATTTGATTCCTGAGTGGAATGATCTTGTCTATTTAGGCAATATGGAACAAGCCTATGAACGTTTGAAAAAAACAAATCCATTTCCTGAATTTACAGGAAGAGTTTGTCCAGCACTCTGTGAAAAAGCTTGTACTTGTAGTTTACATGGAGAAGCTGTTTCCATAAAAGAAAATGAGTATTCTATTATTGAAGAAGCATTTTTGCACGATAGAATAAAACCAGAGCCACCTTCTATTCGAACAGGGAAAAAGGTAGCCATTATCGGAAGTGGTCCAGCAGGGCTTTCTGCCGCCTTTGTTCTTAATAAAAGAGGACATGAAGTGACGGTTTATGAACGCAGTGATCGAATCGGTGGTCTTCTCTATTATGGAATACCAAATATGAAATTAGAAAAATGGGTGATCGATCGAAGAGTGAAGCTATTAGAAGAAGAAGGGGTTCGTTTTATTACCAATGTAAATGCAGGCATTGACATATCGGTAAAAGAGTTACAAGAACAATATGATAAAATCCTTTTAGCCTGTGGAGCATCAAACCCAAGAGACATTTCTGTAAAAGGAAGAGAAGCAAAGGGAATCTATTTTGCCGTGGACTTTTTAAGCAAAGTAACGAAGAGTTTACCAGAGTTACAAAATGGCAAAAAAGGACAGTATCCAGAAGTAAAAGGAAAAGATGTGATTGTAATCGGAGGAGGCGATACGGGAAATGACTGTGTAGGAACTTCCATTCGATTAGGGGCAAAATCAATTGTTCAGATTGAAATGATGCCAAAAGCACCAGAGGAAAGAACTGCCGATAATCCATGGCCAGAATGGCCAAAAGTGAATAAGACTGATTATGGCCAAGAAGAGGCCATTGCAGTGTTTGGACAGGATCCAAGAATTTATGAAACAACGGTGGAAGAGTTTTTCATGGATGAACATGGTCAGTTAAAAGGGGTAAAAATAGTAAAAGTAGAATCAAAAATAAAAGATGGAAAACGGGTGTTAGAGCCAGTAAAGGGCAGTGAACGAGTGTTGAAAGCACAAGTCGTTTTTATTGCTGCAGGATTTTTAGGAACAGAACCTTATATTCGCGATTGCTTTGGAGTTTCCTTTAATCAGCGGACTTCCATTGCATCAAAAGCAGGAAGTTATAAAACAAATGTTCCCAATATTTATTCTGCAGGAGATTGTAGAAGAGGACAATCTTTAGTGGTGTGGGCAATGCGAGAAGGAATGGAAGTGGCAAAAGAAATGGATGAAGCTTTGATGAGCTAAAAAATGATTTGACAATAAAATAGGATACTGCTATAATACACACCAAGAACAAAGGCGTTCTTATTCCAATGGAGAAGTAACCATGGAATAAGAACGTCTTTTTGTGTTATTTTGTATGATAGAAAACTTTAAAAGAATCGGTATACAGGAGGGAAAAGAATGGCACATTATACAAGAGAGCGGATTTTACAGCTGATAGAAGAGGAAGATGTAGAATTCATTCGACTTCAGTTTACGGATATGTTTGGAACTTTTAAGAATGTGGCAATCACTGCAAGTCAGATGAAAAAAGCATTGAATAATCAGTGTATGTTTGATGGCTCTTCCATTGAAAGTTATATTAAAATTGAAGAGTCCGATATGTATTTATATCCAGACTTAGATACCTTTGTTATTCTTCCATGGCGTCCGCAACATGGAAAAGTGGCAAGGTTAATTTGTGATATTTATCGTCCTGATGGAACCGATTTTGAAGGAAGTCCAAGATATATTTTAAAGAAGGTATTAGAAGAAGCAAAACAACTAGGATATGATTTTCAAGTAGGGACGGAATGTGAATTTTTCCTTTTCCAAATGGCAGAAGATGGAACTCCAACGACAAATACAACGGAAAGAGCTGGATATTTTGATTTAGGTCCTCTTGATCAAGGGGAAAATGCAAGGAGAGATATGGTTCTTACATTAGAAGATATGGGATTTGAAATCGAATCTTCTCATCATGAATCCGCACCAGCCCAACATGAAATTGATTTAAAATATGAAAGTGCCTTAAAAGCAGCAGATCAGATTATGACATTTAAATTTGCAGTGAGAACCATTGCAAAACGTCATGGTGTACACGCAACTTTTATGCCAAAGCCAAAATATGGTGTCAATGGCTCAGGAATGCACGTCAATATGTCTTTAATGAAAGATGGAAAAAATTGTTTCTTTGATGCTTCGGATCCGTTAGGTCTTAGTAAAGAGGCTTATTATTTTATTGGTGGTATCTTAAAGCATATGAAAGGAATGACCGTGATTACCAATCCAATTGTTAATTCTTATAAACGATTAGTTCCAGGGTTTGAAGCCCCTGTTTATATTGCTTGGTCTTCCAAAAATAGAAGTCCTTTGATTCGAATTCCCGCTGTAAAAGGAGAGGAAATTCGAGTAGAACTTAGAAGTCCCGATCCTTCTGCAAATCCTTATCTTGTATTTGCTGTTTGCTTACGAGCGGGATTGCAAGGGATAAAGCAGAAAATAGAACCGCCATATTCTATTGATAAAAATATTTTTGAAATGACAAAAGAAGAGAGAAAAGAAAAACAAATCGAGGCATTGCCTGCCAATTTAAAAGAGGCTATTTTACAATTTGAAAACGATGATTTCATAAAAGAAACTCTTGGGAAAGAGTTTTCGATGCATTATGCAAAAGGAAAGTTAAATGAGTGGAATGCTTATATTGAACAAGTAAGTGCTTGGGAAATTGAACAATATCTTTATCGAATTTAAAGAAAGAGAAAAGAACAGGCATTTACAAAAGTTAATGAAAAAAATTCTTTCCGCATAAGATAACAGGATAGGAAAGAAGAAGCCATGTAAGGAGGAGAAGAGATGAGTAGTATCATTATTGTATTTCCAAAATTGGAAAATGGAAAACGCATGAAGGATATTCTCCTACAAAATGGTTTTGAAATTGAAGCAGTATGTTCCACTGGAGCTGGTGTTCTTGAAAAAGTACAGCAGTTAGATTATGGAATCATCGTTGGAAGTTATCGGTATACCGATATGTTTTATACGGAAATGTTGGAATATCTCCCGAGAGAATTTAAAATGCTTTTAGTTGCTTCCGAGCAGGTACTCGATCAATATGGATGCGGAGAAGTTATGACGATTCGTCAGCCATTTAAAGTTTCAGAATTGGTGGATACCCTTCATATGATGGAAGCCATACAAGAAAAGCAGATTCAAAAGAAGGCAAGAAGCAAAAATGATAAAAAACGGATTGAGGAAGCAAAACAAGTGTTAATGGCGAGAAATCATATGACAGAAGAAGAAGCCCATCGTTATTTGCAAAAAACGAGTATGGATAGTGGAACGAATATGGTAGAAACTGCCCAGATGATTTTAATGTTAATGAGTTAGGAAGAAAAAAGAAGTATACAGCGTCTCAAGAATCAGTTAAAATAAAAGGAAACAAGCTGAGGAAGGAGACGCTGTTTTTATGTTTCATATAGAAGAAGAATTAAAAAAGCTGCCTGAAAAACCGGGAGTTTATTTGATGCATAATAAAGAGGATGAAATCATCTATGTCGGAAAGGCAGTTGTATTAAAAAATCGTGTGCGCCAATATTTTCAAAGCAGTCGCAATCACACGGAAAAAATAAAAAAAATGGTTTCCCAAATTGCTTATTTTGAATATATCGTAACAGACTCTGAGCTAGAGGCACTTGTGTTAGAATGTAACTTAATTAAAGAACATCGTCCAAAGTATAATACGATGTTAAAAGATGATAAAAGTTATCCTTATATTAAAGTAACCGTCCAAGAACCGTATCCAAGAATTTTATTTGTCCGTCAAATAAAAAGGGATAAAGCAAAATATTTTGGGCCTTATACAAGTGCAGGTGCAGTAAAAGATACCATTGAATTAATAAGAAAGTTATATAAACTGCGCTCTTGCAATCGAAGTTTACCAAAGGAAACGGGAAACGAAAGACCTTGTTTATATTATCATATTAAGCAATGTGATGCTCCGTGCCAAAATTATATTAGTGTAGAAGAATATCGAAAGTATGTCAATGAGGCACTTGATTTTTTAAGTGGAAATCATCAAAAAATTACGGAGCATTTGACAAAAGCTATGATGGAAGCATCTGAAAAGATGGAATTTGAGCGAGCAGGAGAATATCGGGATCTATTAAAAAGTATTCAGGCGATTTCAGAAAAACAAAAAGTGAATTCCAGTGAAATGGAAGATCGAGATGTGGTAGCCATTGCAAAGGCCATGGAAGAGGCCGTTGTATCCGTTTTCTTTATTCGAAATGGAAAGTTATTAGGGAGAGAAAATTTCCATATGACAGGAGTTTCAGAAACGACCATGTCAGAAGTTATGAGTAACTTTGTAAAGCAATTTTATGCGGGAACCCCTTATATTCCAAAGGAACTGGTATTACAATATCCGATTGAGGAAGAAGACATTATGAAAGAGTGGCTATCGAAAAAGAGAAAGCAAAAAGTTCAAATTTTAGTGCCACAAAAGGGAAGTAAAAAACGGCTCGTTGATTTGGCATATGAAAATGCTTCTATTGTCCTTCAAAGAGACGGAGAAAAGTTAAAAAGAGAAGAAAAGAGAACGATTGGTGCAGTAAAAGAGCTAGAACAACTTTTAGGGCTTTCTAATATTCACCGAATGGAATCGTTTGATATTTCCAATATTAACGGCTTTGAAACCGTAGCATCTATGGTTGTCTATGAAGATGGAAAACCAAAGCGAAGTGATTATCGTAAGTTTAAAATAAAAACGGTAAAAGGGCCGGATGACTATAAGAGTATGGAAGAAGTGCTAACAAGACGTTTTACTCATGGATTAGAAGAAAAGGAACAGTTAAAAGAAAAAGGAATCGATGAACAATATGGAAGTTTTAACCGATTCCCAGATTTACTATGTATGGATGGTGGAAAAGGACAAGTCAATGTGGCTTTAAAGGTACTGCAAGAACTAAAAATTAATATTCCTGTTTGTGGAATGGTAAAAGATGATAATCATAGAACAAGAGGGCTTTACTACCAAAATGAAGAAATACTATTTCCAAAAAATAGCGAGGCCTTTCATCTCGTTACAAGAATTCAAGATGAAACCCATAGATTTGCCATTGAATACCATAAACAGTTGAGAAGTAAAACACAAATAAAGTCTATTTTAGATGATATTAAAGGGGTAGGGCCAGCAAGAAGAAAAGCTTTAATGAGACATTTTAAAGATATTGCTTTTATAAAAGAAGCAGAGGTAGAACAGTTAATGGCAGTGGAAGGGATTACCGAAACCGTAGCAAAAGAAATTTATTACTTTTTTCATAGAAAGGAATAATTTTATACAAAAATAAATTTATAGAAAACAATAAATTGAAACTTTATAATAATGAAAGAAAATGATATAATAAACGCGTTGTGCTAGTTAATTGAAATAAAAAAAGAAACTTTAACAAAAATGTGCTATCCTAATTATATACACCAAAAACAAAAGGAGGCATCATTATGTTAAAGTTTCACTCTAATTCTACCACTTTTATT
>DVIZ01000143.1 GCA_018710905.1 Candidatus Scybalomonas excrementigallinarum
TGATTCCTTATTATAGCATAACTCATATAATATCTACCTCCTTTGAATAGCTAAATAAAATAACACAAACTAAACTTAAAAATGGCACTTATTTAGAATGTGTTGTAACACACTACAACACTTTTTAGGTAAAAGTGTCCGTGTGGCAGGGTAAACCCTACAACCCAAAACTAAAAATTGCTACTAGCATTTTTTAGTTTTTTCATAACAAATGACAAGTTCATTTGTTATGCTTTCAATAAATTGCATATCTGCATTTATTGAAAAAAGAGCAAGAAAAAGTAAATTTTTCTTACTCTTTGAAACCTTGCTCGGTTTCAAACTTCCACGCTTTATGGCTACATTTTACAGAAACCAGAAGGAGTGAGCTTGAAGTAGAATTAGGTGTAATATTCCATTTGCTATAAAAGGAATTATTACACCTATACAAACTGAAACCGTCAGTCGTTCGCCTCGTTTCATAGGTAGTCTAGTAAGTAGCATTTGCTACTATAATTGCCGATACTTTTAAATATCTTTGTTCATACTTGTCCAAACTTTTTACAATTATAAATTCACACCCAAGTTTTGCCACCGAATACTCTTTTTTTATTGTGAGTTTTTGTTCTAAAATCTCACTTACGCACCTTGTATAATTAGACTACTTATACAAATACGGATAAACTTTATAGCATCGGCTCATCACACCTATCACTTTTATAGAGTTTGAGGCATATTCTCTTTTTGAAAACAAAAAACTACTCATAGTTTATAAACTACAAGTAGTTAGTTATTTTCTTTATTCAATTAAGCCTCAAAATCGTTTTTAAGGCATTTTTATTTTAAAGCAAACTAATTTATCATACATAAATTAATTCTTTTAAAACAATTTCTTCTGTTTGATTTTTTATTGCGTTCATTGTACCAACCCAATATAAAGGGTTAGTGTTTTTCATATCTTCTGTTAAATTACTTTTTGACTTTAAATCTTTTATTATAAAATCAATTTCTTTTTGTGCTTGCTCTTGAATTTCTTTCAAGTGCTTATTTAATTCTTTATTCATAAACAATATAGTATATTCTGCTTTTTTATGTTTCTTCAAAAAATTTAATCTTAATAACCCATATTTATTTAATGTGATTTTTTCTTCTGGCTTTAAATATAAGTTAGGCATATAATAATCTCCTACCAAAGTATAACTTATTCCTGTTTTTTCATCTACAATTTCCTTTTTCAATTCTTTACAATCCATAATAAACCTCCTAATTATTTTATTACTAATCCTAATTTTACAACTGGATTCTTCTCTGCTAAGAAAACCTTTTTAATTTCAATACTTTCTGGGATTATAGGTGATTTATTTTTACCGTTCTGGAATGTTACTTCGGTGTGAACAGTAGATTTAGAAATACCAAATTGTTTAGCAGCTCCCCTTACTGTATCTTTTGTATCTATAATGTATCTAGCTAGCATTACTGCTCGCTCTTCTATTGATATATTTTTCATAAAGAAACCTCCAACTAGAATACTTTGTTTAATTGTATTCGTTAGAGGTTTTCTATATGACTATTTATATTTTTTAAAACTTGTATATGCTAAAAAAGAAGCTTTATACAGCTTCTCCTTCGTTGATGAGCAAGATTATGCAATCCTTTTTTGCGTATTTTGCAATTACTGGATACACTGCCTCTTCTAGCTCTGGAATGTTTGCCACAATCCAGATAGGCTTATCTGTTAAGATGTGTCCTGGTCTCATTGCCATAATAAATGACTTATGCTCATCTTTGTAGAACCTATCGATTTGCTCCACAACTGACTCGTTTTCTAAGAGTCCTCTACTGACTTTAAGCCATGTGTTACCACCTGCAATGTGGTTAGGATAATCTTTCAGCCTTTCCAGAGTCTTAAAACCTTTGGACTTTTTCTTTTCCTCAGAATAGATTTCATCCTTAATTTCAAAAATCTGTTCAAGAGAGTTTCCTCTCCAGCTGATGAGCTTTTCCAGCTCTTCTTGTGCAAAAATCTTTGCTCTTTTGTTTTGTTCCATTGTGTCTACCTCCTCTAGCTAAAAAAACAAAACGTGCACTTTAAGAGTTAAAGCAGAAAACATTTCATCTACTTCTATCTTATAAATCCAAAATAAAGTGCATATATATTATAACTCTTAAGTCTCTGTTATGTCAACTATAGCATACTGACTATTTAATTCCATACTCTTCTGCTAATTTTTTAAATGATTCTAGAGAATTTTCTATTGTACTATAATTTGTACAATATGCAATTCTTACATATCCTTTACATCCAAATGAAGTTGCTGGTACAACTAAAATATTATACTTTTTAGCTCTTATAGCAAATTCTTTATCATCTCCTGTAGGTGATTTAACAAATAGATAAAAAGCACCTTCTGGTTTTATACATTCAAATCCATACTCTTTAAGCTTACTATAAAGTAGCTTTCTATTTTTATCATAAATTTCAATATCGCAAGTAATATCTACACATTTTGATACCACTTTTTGCATAAGTGAAGGAGCATTTACACATCCTATTACTCTGTTTGCTATTGTAATTGCTGTAATTAAATCTTTAGAATCTTTTACTTCATCTTGCACTAAAACATATCCTATTCTCTCTCCGGGAATTGCTAAGCTTTTGCTATAAGAATATACAACTATAGTATCATTATAATATTTAGTTATAAAAGGAACTTTCTTTCCATCATATACTATTTCTCTATATGGTTCATC
>DVIZ01000144.1 GCA_018710905.1 Candidatus Scybalomonas excrementigallinarum
CAAACATTTGAATCACCTCCATATTTGATACTTATATTTTACCAAATATCACAGTGATTTTGAATATCGTGTTAAGTTTTCAAGGCACAAATATATATCAAAGGTCAGTGACCTTTTGACACCCTAATCCTTGAAGAAAATAATATGAAAGATAATGGTTTAACATTCATTAAAGAATTATATTATAATTTTTCTGATGAAGAAAGAAAAAAGTATGCATTAGTTGAAGTGAATATAAAAAACTTTCAATATTATAATGCAAAATATGGTGAAAAATATGGTGATTCAGTTTTAAAAAATGTTTATGAAATTATTACTAATTTTGTAGATGGAAGAGGTTATGCCAATCATACGTATGCAGATAATTTTCATTTTTTTATAGAGTACAAAGAAAATAAAGAATTAAATGAGTCAGAAAATGTTTTAGATTGTTTTTTACTGGAATTGATTAAAAAAATATTTTTTAACTCTGATCCTATCTTATATAACAATATATTTTTGTCTTTTGGTATTCTATTGCCAAATTCACTACATGGAAATTTTGAAGAATTAATAACGAAACTTGGAATAACAAGGAAAAGTTGTCCTCAAATAAAAAGTAGAGTAAATAGTTTTGAAGTATATGATAATAACAATTATAACAAGTACGTAAGAAAACTAGATTTAGCAAAAAGATTAACAGAAGCAAGAATTAATAATGAATTTGAAATACATATTCAACCGAAAGTTAATATCCATACAGATAAAATAGTAGGAGGAGAAGTTCTTTTAAGATGGAGTAAAAGTGGAGATATCCCATTATATGAGTATCTTCCCCTATTAATAGAATATGAGGAGATATACTTAGTTGATTTAAATAATTTTAGAAAAGCATGTCACTACATAAAAGAAGGATTAAATAATAAGGAACCTCGTGTTCCATTAAGTTTTAATATTACGAATGTAGCATTATTGCAAAAAAACTCACAGAAAGAATATGTCGCGATCATGGAAGAAATAGGAGTGCCCGGTGAGTATATTGAATTTGAACTTTTAGAGGACATAAAATTTCAAAATGATAAAAGGATTCCAGAAATTTTAAACTTTTTTAAAGAGAGGGGAATCCGGTGTTCTCTCGATGATTTTGGAACAGGAAACTCGTCATTTGCATTTTTAATCAATGGGGGAATTGATTCCATTAAACTGGATAGAATGTTTTTTAGAGGGGAATTGACAAAAGAGAGAAAGTTTTTCTTAAAACATATTTTTGAAATGGCAAGAGAGGTCAATGTTGATATTATCTCAGAAGGTGTAGAAGATAAAGAGTATATTGACTATTTAAAAGAAATTGGAGGAGAATTTGTACAAGGATTTTATTATTATAAGCCTATGCCCCTTGATGATTTTCAAAAGCTTTTAAATAGCCAAGAAATCAATTAATATGTTATATACGATTATAAAAGAGAAGAATTGTTAGTAACGAAGTAAGCTCTCGAAATTTATGAAAATAGGTTCTATAATAAATTTCGAGAGCTTATTCATTTAGAGTTTATTCTTCTAATATTTTCTACTGGTAGTCGAACGACTAACATTCCTGTTGTAATGCTTTAATTATATTAGTAGCCATAATTACCCTGTATGATGATGACTTTTATTCTTTCTTTTTGAAATTGACCAGTAATTAGTACGAAATCGTTGCAAATTCTATTTTCATGTTGGCAGTCAATGCATTTTCCCAATTTGGTACAGGGAGTGTTTTTTTCAAGTCTCTGTGCATCCAGAGGAGCAGCTATCTGCCTTGTCCTATCAATGGCCTCTTCTACATTATCCACAATTTTATTTGTTCCCACAACGGCAAGTACCTGTTTGGGACCGTAAAGAATAGGAGCAACTCGACTTCCGTTTCCATCAATATTGAACAGCTTTCCATCAGTGGTAATAGCGTTCAATCCTGTTATGAATGTATCACTAGTAAAATTTTGAAGATAGATTTCTCTTTTTTCCTCGCTATTTAATCCTTTCTTGTGTTTATCGAGAAAACAGTAAGGTCCTTGCCTTAATAATTCAAATACACCAGTTTCATCTAAAGTTATACTATCACCGCATCCAATAGTTTCTCCTGGATGCAAGAATGTAGTTAGTAGTTCATGAAGTTCTTCAACACTTGTCACATAATAGCCGTTCATATTATGTTTTTTGAGGTTTTGAATTGTTTTTATAATTCGATTTTCCATCAGTTTTATCCTTTCAGCCATAGATTAATTTACAAAAAAGTATAACATGATCTTTCGAATTGCAAAAGGGTATGTTACAAAGGTGGAACACAAATTCTGCAAAGGAAATACAGGAGTTGAAGAAACGAATTACCGAATTAGAAAGGGAAATATTAAAGTGGCTATCGCTTTCACGATTAAAAAATCGGGAATCGACAGCCACTTTAATTGATGCTCACAGTGATATTATTTTTATAAGAAAAGCCTGCAAAATGTGCTTTTATCGAGTTTTTATTTTATTAGGATTCATTTTATGAGAATATAAAACAACGATATCTCCAGTTTGTAACTGGGTTGTACCATCAGGAATTAAATCTTTTGTCTTTCTTTTTATCATAACGATAATGGAGTCTTTTAAAATATCCAGCTCTGATATTTTCTTATGATTCCACTTATGATTTTCTGAAATTACAATCTCCTTTAAGTGAATCTCATTTTTACCATCATATTCTTCTGCACCGATTACGACTAAATCGCCGGCTTTTAGAGTCGTATTTCCTTTTGGAACAATAACTTGTTCATTTCGAATGATAACAGCGATTAATGTTCCAGACATTAAGGAAATATCTTTAATCGGTCGATTCACCCAAGGATGATCTTCCATAATAGAAAGCTGAATAAATTGAATGTTTGTTTCATCTGAATAGTCATTGAATGTTTTTAAAACATTTTCGTTGTTATCGATCATATGAAAGGTGCGCGAAATGAGAGGAAGGAATGCCCCTTGAAATAAGATGGAAAGAAGAACCACGCAAAATACAATATGAAATAAGCTCTCTTTTCCATAAGAAGGGGATACGGCCGTCATAATCGCAAATACGATGGAGGCGGCTCCTCGAAGACCTGCAAATGAAATAACAAATTGCTGATGGAACGGTGCACCAAATGGTGTTAGCAGTAAAGCAACAGCAATTGGACGAGCGATAACGGTTAGGAATAAGGCAATAAGAATAGCAGGTGCTAAAACTTTTGGTAATTCGGAAGGAAAGACAAGCAATCCAAGTAAGAAGAAAATGAGCATTTGCATCATTCCATTAAAAGCATCGAAGAAATTAACAAGAGCTTTTTTATTTGGAAGTTCTTGGTTTCCTAATAAAATACCTGCTAGATAAGCGCTTAAATATCCATTTCCACCAATTAAAGTAGGAATTGCATAAGAAGCAAGAGCAGAAGCGACTACAAGTATTGAGTCAAACCCTTCGGTTGCAAATGAAAAATTGCGTAGCATATAGCCAGTAAGTAATGCGATAATAACGCCACAGACAATTCCATAGACAAGTTGTGCGAAGATAGAATATAAAATTTCACCTGTAGAAATTTTTCCACTCATGATGGTCAATAAAATAATGGTCATCATATAGGCACATGGATCATTGCTACCACTTTCAATTTCTAACATAGAAGCGGTTCCATATTTTAAATTGAGTTTTTGTGAACGGAGAATAGAAAATACCGATGCTGCATCGGTAGAACTTAAGACAGCTCCAATTAACATTCCTTCTAATAGATTCGTATGTAAAACAAAATGACAGAAAAGACCTGTTAGGATAGCAGTAATTAATACACCGATTGTACTTAATAAAATAGACTTTACAGCAACCGGTTTTGCTTCACTCCATTTTGTACCAAATCCACCGTAAAACATAATGAAGATAAGGGCAGACGAACAAATTTGTTCTGCAAATTTGTAGTCGCTAAATTCAATTTTTAGAAGTCCATCGGAACCAAAAATCATCCCAAGTACAATAAAGAATAAAAGTGTTGGTATACCAAGGCGTGAGGAAATTTTATTTCCAATAATACAGGCTACAATGACAATTGCTCCTAAAAGCAGAAGTAATGTCATAAATACATCACCTTCCTTTCTTTGGTTTTGCATAAATTTTTAGAAAGTTGCGAAACATGTTTCTTATCGTTTTGTGTTTCAAAATGAGAAATAAAATAGAAATTTAACTATTTTTTCTAGATTTTCTAGAATAGTTAAGAGAAATAAAACGAATAAAAGAAATCCTCATGTTGATGAAAGTTATTTGTGACATAAGGATATAACAGTTTTATTGTAACATGAAGGATTCCTGATGTAAATAAAATTGTGTGTAAAGAAAAATTAACATAGTAGTTGACATCTATTTTGGGTATAAATTATACTAGGATGTAAAAGTGTTTAGGAAGCCTTAAAAAAGTTAGATTTTTATAGAAAGAGAGGAATAGAATATGACAAAGCGTTTTTTTCAATTTGTGCTTCCATCTATGCTTGCTTTTGCTTTTTCTGGGGTATATGCTATTGTCGATGGGCTATTTGTAGGGCGAAATGTAGGAGATCTTGGCCTTGCAGCCATTAATGTTGCATATCCATTAACAGCATTGATTCCAGCATTGGGAACAGGAATTGGAATGGGGGGTTCTGTTTATTATTCTTTTGAAAAAGGAAAAGGAAACGAAGAAAAGGCAAAAGAGTTTATAGGAAATGCGTTTTCTTTTTTAATTTTATGTGGCATCGGTCTTATGCTTTTGTTATTTTTATTCTATAAGCCAATTTTAAAGCTTTTTGGAGCTTCTGGTGATTTGTTAATGATGGCAGAAGATTATACTCGTTTTATTATCGTAGGAACACTTTGCCAAGTGCTTTCTACAGGATTGATTCCGATTTTAAGAAATTATGGGGAAGTAATTCCAGTGATGTTTTTTATGATCTGTGGGTTTATCACAAATATTGTATTAGATTATTTGTTAGTGGCTGTCTATCAACAAGGCGTTGCAGGAGCGGCCATTGCTACGATTGCAGGACAAACATTAACAATGATGTTAAGTATGATTTTATTTTTTCGAAAAAAACATCGGATTGCTGTAAAAGATTGTAAATTGCATAGAGGACACGTATCACGGATTATCGCAGTTGGAGTATCTCCATTTGGTTTGACGATTTCTCCGAATATTGTGATTGTTTTTATGAACTGGAGAGCCATTCAATATGGAGGAGATACGGCTGTTTCGGTGTATGCGGTTATTAGTTATATTATTTATGCGGTGCAGTTAATGCTACAAGGAGCAGGAGATGGAAGCCAACCGCTGATCAGTTTATTTGTCGGTGAGAAAAACTATGAAGGAGTAAAGAAAGTTCGTTTTTTAGCCTATTTAACGGCTTTTTCTGTGGCAATTCTTAGTTTTATTATTATTTATGTTCTTCGTTATCAGATACCTTTCGTTTTTGGTTCGTCCAAAGAAGTCATAAAGATGACAGGAGATGCGTTTCCGATTTTTGCATTGGGATTAATTTTTACCGCATTTTTAAGAATTACAACTTCTTATTTTTATGCAATTGGTAAAAATCTTTATTCCTATTTGCTCGTATATGGAGAGCCAATTATTTTATTGTTATTATTATTTATTGTACCTTTCTTTGGAAAATTGGCAGGTGTATGGATCTCGAGTCCACTGAGTCAGCTCGTTTTAACGATAATTGGATTTCTTTTATATAGAAAACAAAAAAAAGTAGGAGAAGAATCCGCTTTTTAGAACATTTTTAGAAAAATTGCATATAGTAAAAGTATGAGAACTTATGAGGAAGAGAAACAATCGGATTCATAAGTTCTTTTTATTTGCGTAGAAGTTCTAAAAGGGAGTCTTTCATCACTGTTTTATGACGAGCAAAAAGAATTAGGAAAGGATGTGGAACTATTGAAAGAAGTGTTAACAAAGAAACTTCTATTGCCAAGCGATGTCGTATCTGGAGATATGTTAATTACGTTAACCGAAAATAAAGAAGCATTGATTGAAAATTACAAAGGGCTAATTACTTATGAACCAACTTGTATCGTAGTCAAAGGAAAGCACACCACATTAACCATTACAGGAACTCGGTTAAATATCAAATATTTTACAAATGATGATATGAAAATTGAAGGGTGCATACAATGTATAGAATATATTCATTGAGGTGATAAATGAGATGTTGATACATATTTATTATTATGTGCTTGGCTACTTAAAGGTGAGATTAACAGGATATTCACCTGAGCGTTTTTTTAATCTTTGTTCCAACCGAGAAATTGAAATTCGAGAGGTAAAAGCGGACGAAGAAGGCGGTTATGTATTTTTAATTGGAAAAAGTGAATATGAGGAGATACAGCCTCTTTTAGAAAAGACAAGAACGCATGCGGAAGTCATAGATCAATATGGGCTTCCTTATTTTTTACATCGCTATCGAAAGAGAAAATTATTTTTTCTTGGCTTTTTAC
>DVIZ01000145.1 GCA_018710905.1 Candidatus Scybalomonas excrementigallinarum
TTTCTGCTACAGCTGAGATCAGTAAAATCAAACAATTGATTTACTAATTTTTTACAGTAACTTTGATCATAGGGATTTTCTGTCCTTTTTTAACATGTGTACATTTTAATTTATATTAGCACAACGCGTAATACATCATTTTAATTTATCATTACAAGGAGGTTTTTTTATGACACCAAGAGAAGAATATAATCAAACATTAGCCAATTCCTTAATCCCTCGTATGGAAAAAAGAAATTTTGAGGCGTGCTATTGTGCTACCAAAGAAGAAGCCTGTCAAAAAGCGATTTCTTATCTCCAAGAAGGTAGCTCTATTGGTTGGGGTGGAACTATGACAATGGAAGAAATCGGTCTTATGGATTACTTAAAAAATAATGCAGATAAGTATGTAATTTATGATCGCATGACTGCCAAAACTCCAAAAGAACAAAAAGAAATGTTTGCTAAAATTATTACAGCGGATAACTTTTTAATGAGCGCTAACGCAATCACTTTAGATGGAGAATTAGTAAATGTAGATGGAAATGGAAATCGTGTTGCCTGTCTTTGTAATGGTCCAGACAATGTTATCGTCATTGCTAGTTTAAATAAAGTTGTAAAGGATGAAAAAAATGCTTACGATCGTGCAAGAAACGTAGCTGCTCCATTAAATGCGGCACGTTTAAATACAGCAACCCCTTGCCATGTCAATGGATTTTGCTCTGATTGTAAATCCCCATCCTGTATGTGTTGCCAATTAGTCACGACTCGTTTTTCCCGTGTAAAAGGTAGAATTAAAGTTATTCTCGTTGGAGAACCTTGTGGATATTAAAAAATAATAGTACGAAAAGCTGTTGTATGAAATCGAAAAATTCTTTCTACAACAGCTTTTTCATTATTTTTTATTTTACAGTAATCTTACAAGTATACTTTTGTCCATAAATGGTAGCTGTAATTGTTGTTGTTCCTTTTTTCTTCGCTTTTACTAATCCATAATAATTGACAGAAGCTACGGATGGTTTGGAAGATTTCCATGTACATTTTGCTCCACTATTTAATTTTAATCGATAACTCTGTTTTGGTTTCAATGTTTTTGCCTTTGTCGTTAACGCCAACTCTTTACATGGAATCCCATTTTCTTTTGCAATCTTTTGAAGGATATCACTATTTTTAACATTGTATCCATAAATAGTGACACCTGGGTCTAATTCATATAAGGAAGCATCTGGAATCTCAAAAGAATTTGGAAATGTAATCGCTTTTAAACTCTTACAATTGCGAAATGCATATAAACTAATTTCCTTCGCTGATTCTGGTATTGTTATTTCTTCTATCTTTCCACAATTCTCAAATAATAGAGATGGCATTGCCTTTAAAGAATTAGACAATCGAATGTTTTCCATCCGTGTACAAAACCGAAAGGCTTGGGAATCTATTTGTTCCACTCCATTTCCCATTTTTACCGTTTTTAAATGGCGACAATCATCAAATGCCGAACCAATTTTTTTTACGCTATCCGGTATCGTAACAGATAATAACTCTTCATTAACACTAAAAGCATCTCCTACAATTTCTGTCACTGTGTTTGGAATTTCTACCTCTCCTTTGCACGTTTTACCATCCACAAGTATCGTATTTACCACTACGAGAGGATCTTTCTTTCTCTGTTCTTCTAACCACAATGTTCCTGCAAAAGCTAAACTTTCTATTTCTTCCACACCTTCCATAGAAGAAATTTCTTTTAGCTTTTCAGAAAACCAAAATGCCATATCTCCAATTTTTTTTACATTATTAGAAAAAGTAACTTTTTCTAATAGTGGACAAGATGCAAATCCATTCGTTTCTATTTCCACAACAGAATCTGGTAATGTAATTGTCTTTGCCTTACACCCAATAAAAGCGCCTTGTCCAATACAAGTAATTCCATCTGGAACTATAACATGTTCTTCTTCTCCTGTATAATCTCTAAGTGTCGTTCCATTGACAACAAATACATCATCGATGATTTGATCGCCTTTTGCTGCTTTTACTTCCTGTTTTCCAATTGCAACGGAAAGGTTGCAAGAGCTTACAATGAGAAATAACATCATTATATGAGACATGAATTTTCGATATCCTTTCATTCCTCATCACCTCCACCTTAAGGTGTATCAATTGTTACTGCATCAAAATCGGCTTTATAGCCACTATAAATTTGCGGATCACTTTGATATGCTTTTATTTTAAAGGCATTTTCCCCACCTGATTTATCGTATAAATACTCTAGATTTAAAGTTTCACCATTTTTCTCTCCTGAAACAATCGCTGCAAAGTCTTCCAATTCGGCTGGACGAAATCTCTTAATATGAGAAATTAAAATTTGTGCCATTGATTGTGCACATTCCCAACGATTTCCTCTATAATCTGTTTCATCCGCTTCCGGATGTGCAATATAATTCCCCTCTAAATCTACTGTACTATGAGCGAACATATCCGTTACTGTGTGCAATGCCAAGCCATAAACAAATAATGATTTCTTCCTGTCAGTTACTGTTTCACCTTTTCCTAAAAGCTCTTCCCAATCCCGATATTTCTTTTCTTCTTCCTCTTCATATGGATTACGAATTCCATCTGCTTGAATAATTTGAGAAATATCTTCATATTCTTCTTTATGTGCTGCTAATGAATAATACGCACTCTTAGCAGGTGGAGTATATTCATCCGTAGCACTTGTCTGATTATTATAGTTAAAGCCAGTAGCCGCCTCGGTAATATACAAATAAGCTTCCATATAATTCGTATAATAATAGGTTGTGCCATCAATTTTTTTACTCGTAAACCCATGCCACTGTGGCAATGATGTCCAAGGGGTTAAAACTTCATCATTGGCCCTTGCACCTTTTTTAACAATACGAATGGCTTCTTCTGACATTGCATTTCCTGATTCTGCACTAGATTCATCGGCTAATTCTCCATGTTTTTCAGTTTTCCAACTTCCTTTTACATAATCCACATCTTGGAATACAACTATTTCTGATTCATTTACTTGCATTGTCTCTTCTGTTTCTTCCTCTTTTAATACAATCGGTTGATTTTTATCATAGATTTTTTTCAGCTTTTTA
>DVIZ01000146.1 GCA_018710905.1 Candidatus Scybalomonas excrementigallinarum
TAGTCAATGTGGTTCTATTAAAAAAGATTTAAAACTTAAAGATAGAATATACAAATGTAGTTGTGGACTGATTATTGATAGAGATTTCAATGCAAGTATGAATCTTAAAAATGCCAAAGAATATAAGATAGCTTAAAATCAAAAGCATTTATATATGTACGGAGGGCTAACTTCGGAATTTAAGCCTTTGGAGAACTATATAAAATCGTAGTAGCTTAGGCAAGGCGAGGTTTGATGAAGAAGGAAAAATCTCAATATGGATTTATTTGACCATATTTTGAGTAGCAGAAAAACATAAGTTAAAAGTAGTAGAAGTATTAAAAAGATGAAAAAATTTAGAGGAGGATTAGTGAAATGAAGCTAATTTACAAAGGAAAATATAATGGAGATCCAACATCATTGCCAAGAAGAGAACATTTTCAAGGAGCAGTAAAATTCAAAGAGTTTGATGATCCAAAGCAATTAGGAAAGTTTATGAATCGAATTGCTATTTTTATTATGGTAATTGGGTTGGTTGGTTTTTGGTTTCGAGCAGGAATAGGAGCATTTAGTATATTAGGAGGTCTTTGTGCTATTTTTGTAGTTCCTTTCCCTCATGAACTACTCCATGCCATTTGTTTTAAGAAAGAAGTCTATTTATACACCAATTTAAAAGATGGGATGCTATTTGTTGTAGGACCAGAAGCTATGAGTAAAGCTCGTTTTATTATTATGTCCCTTTTACCCAATATTGTGTTTGGGTTGATCCCATATATTATTTTTCTTATAAATCCTAACTATTCTTTTTTAGGAACATTAGGGTTTTTAGCAATTGGAATGGGCGCAGGAGATTATTATAATGTGTATAATGCTGTCACACAAATGCCAAAAGGAGCAAGAACGTATTTGTATCAATTTAATTCTTATTGGTATCTTCCAGAAAAATAATAAGTAATAAGATAGAAAAAAGAAGTTCTAGCGGGAATAGAAATTAGCACTAGAACTTCTTTTTTTATATTTTTTTATGAAACTCAGCAGTGGATAGAGTAATATTCTTTCTTCCCTTTTTATGGATTACATCTGCTACAAGGAGTATATCCTTGGGCAACTGCATCGCTTTTTGAAATGCCGATTTGACTTTGTCTTAAATAGCTACAGCCATCTCTATGATACTTTGAGCCTGTGTTTGTAATATACACTTCGTAGGAAGAAGAGTCGTCATTACTTTCGGTTACGTTTGAACTACTTTTTTGGTACGAACTGCTGCTAGAATTACTTGCAGTTTTATAAGAGCTTAATTCATTTTGCAGTTGGCTATTTTGTGATTTTACCGTATCATATTTATCTTGTAAATCGGTGTTTTTTGATTTTAAAGAGTTATAATTACTCTGTAGTTTGTTATATTTATTTTCTAACTTTTTATATGTAGTACGGTATTTTTTTATACTGTTAATTTCTGACTTTAACTCGGTAATGGTTTCTTCATTAGAAGATAATGTTGTTTCCGATTTTGTTAATTGCTCAGATAATTGAGCAAAATCCATTTGAAGAGCTTCACTGTCCGATTTTAGTTTTTTATTTTCTTCTGTTAGAGCAACGACATTAGAAGATAATTTGTCGTTGACAGAAGCATAATGGATGTTGCTTCCCAATAATATCACAGTCAGAATTGGGAATAAAATGGATAAAACTTTAAAAAAGTTCCGGCCAGATTTCTTTTGTTTGTTGTTGAGGTCATTTGGATTCATATTATTCTCTCCTTATCTCATAGTATTTTCTATTCGTATAGAGTTTAACATAAAAATGGAAAAATTTGTAGTAATATTCATTATTATAAATGAATAAAAAATAGTGTTATACTTACAACATGGTTAGAAAATGCTCTATGAAAAAATGAGGAAATAAAGTGGATTATTTTTTGAATCTTAGCTATTTAGCTGAGAAACATGATAATCTGAGCTAATAAATTATTTAAAATATGAATGATAATTGGATACCAAATATTATAATCTTTCTTAAAAAAATAAAACGTAGTTACGAAACTGATAGCAAAGTATGGAATAATTGCTTTTATTTCTGTTATACTATGCAGATGCATAGAAGAGAATAAGAGAATGGATAGGATAGCCAATAGATAAGTATTTAATTTAGCACTTAAAGTTTTGATCAAGTAACCTTTGAATAAGATCTCTTCTAAAAGAGGTGCAAATAAAACAATGACAATCGGCAAAATATTTGTAACAATTGGTGTTGCTATACTTTCTATATATTGTTGGTTAGAACTTTGTTCTATATTCCCTTTCATAACAAGTAAAGATAAGGAAGTGCTTATGAACAAGATTAAGAACAATCCTATAAATCCGCAAATAATCCAGTTTCCTTTTTTTAATCTGCTCCAATCGAGCTTTAACTCATCTTTATAAAGGTACATAGCGACGAAAGACAAAATAATTGTAGTAAGTATATTATAGGTATCATTTAGGTAGTCATAATTAATATGAAATGAGTCCGCAATTGGTTCAATAGCGATACGTGGCATTATAATAACAAATAGTATATAAGAGATGCACAAATTAGATAATCTTTTCATTTCTATTTTCCTCCATAAAATAAATTTATTAGTAAAAAATATACAAGTATGATTATACTATCACATTTTATTTCGGTTTCAAGATAGGGAGAAATATTTTAAGGATTTCTTTTAAACATTTAAGAAATGCCTAATGCTTTTGTAAAAAAATATTATTTTTTCGTAAGTTCGATAGATATTAACTCATGTGATTGTTGTGAGAATAGATCCATGTAAAAAGAAAATAACGATATTGAAATTTGAAAACAGATAAAATATACAATTATTGACAAAATATTATTAAAAGATGTATAATTAATTATATTATTAATGAGAAAGTGTATAATAAGTCAAAAAATAATATTCACACAAAGCAGTCCATTAAAAGGATTCGAGGGAAACTGGATTGGAACAATGTGTGAAGCAATAGGAAAGAAAGGGTGTTGAATGTATGAAAAACTGGAACAAACCACACAAATTTATTTGGCTAACATTTCTCTGTCTCTTGATTGTGATAGGGAAACCAAATGTTGCCTATGCAGCAGAACAAGTTGACAGCAAGGATGGGCAGTGGGAGATTATAGCAGACTATAATAAAAATACTTGTACAGTAATTGCTTGGAAGGGTACATCTTCTACTCTAGCAATTCCTTCTAAGATCGACGGATTGAAGGTAACGAGTATAGATTTAGCACATTGGAGTGGGAGGTATGATTGGAATAATATCAATGAAAGAGAGATGATTACGGCAATCTCTATTCCATCTACCGTAACATCAATTGAAGGTGGAAGTTTTTATAATCTGCCTAATTTAAAGAAAGCAGTCGTTCCTAATACAGTAAAGGAAATTGGTGATAGTCTGTTTGGCGGCTGTACGAGTTTAACAGAAGTAACGTTACCACAATCCATGACAGAAATTCCAAACTCTACATTTTCCAATTGTAGTTCACTTACAAAAGTTAAGTTATCTTCTAAGGTAAAAAGTTTTGGACATTCCGTATTTTATGGTTGTAAAGCGTTGAAAACCTATCAGATCCCTTCTACTATCACCGAAATAGATTTTGATTGTTTTGCGGAATCTGGATTGAAAAAGATTACCATTCCAAAGACAGTAAAAGAGATAGATTCTAAATTATTTCGCGGATGTGAGTCTTTAACAGATGTGAAATTACCATCGAATTTAACAGAAATTACATCTTCTATGTTTGCAGACTGTAAGGCTTTAAAATCCATTACAATACCAGCAAGTTGTAAAGATGTTTCTTATGATGCTTTTTCTGGCTGTGAGGCACTGACAACGGTTTTATTTAGGGGAAATCCAACGATTAGTTCTTATTATACAGCAATTAGTCCAACGGCTAAATTGACGATTTATGCACCATCTTCTTCTAGCAATGTAAAGAAGTATTGTAGCGATAAAGGAATTCGTTTTAAAGCTCTGAATCCGCCGAAATTAACTTCTAAAAAACGTACAGTTTCCACAGTAACATTGAAATGGAGTGCTGTTAGCGGGGCAACAGGTTATCATATTTATAAAAAAACAGGAACAGGTGCTTATAAATTAGTAAAAACAACAAAATCATTGTCATTTACCGACAAGAATTTAAAACGAGGCACAACCTATTATTATTATGTAAGAGCTTTAAAAAAGGATGCATTAGGTAAAAATCTCGAAAGTAATGCTTCTGCTACTTATAAAACCTATTTGAAAAAAATCTAGCATCAAAATAGAAAAGTTTGTAGTTGCTCGGATAGGAAAGAATCATAATATATCCATATAAAAATCAAAAATCCACAGATTTTATAAGAAACAAATTCTTTTTAATCTGTGGATTTTTATGTTATCCCATTATGCGGATGATGAAAGAACAGTTTAAAGAAGAGAGAGTAAAAAAATAAAATTTCTTCAAAAATGTTGTAAAAACAACGACATTGATTTAAAAACAATGTTATACTTGCACCATGGTTAGAAAACGACCTATCAAAAAACAAGATAAGTCATTATCATAACAGATAAAATGACGAGAAATTCACTATGGAAATAGACATCATAGATAGGCATTCGCCACATTCGTTGAAATATAGTAGGAATAATAGAAAAGGAGAACATATCATGGAAAACAAAATGTTTTGTTATCAATGTCAGGAAACTGCAGGATGCAAAGGATGTACACAAGCAGGTGTTTGTGGAAAAACTGCACATACAGCAAATCTTCAAGACTTATTAGTTTATGTGACAAAAGGACTTTCAGAAGTATTAACTGCTCTTAGAAAAGAAGGAAAAGAAGTAGAAAAACAATGGAATCATCAAGTGACAGAAAACTTATTCATTACAATTACAAATGCAAACTTCGATGATGAAAAAATCATGGCTCGTATTCAGTCTACATTAGCTGCAAAAGAAGAGTTAATGACGCAACTTTCCAATCAAAAAGTTCTTTCTGCCCATGCTCGTTTCTATACAGAAAATGTAGAAGACTTAGAAGCAAGAGCAAAAGAAGTTGGTGTTCTTGCAACAGCAAATGAAGATGTAAGAAGTTTAAGAGAGCTTATCACATACGGATTAAAAGGTATGGCTGCGTATTTAAAACATGCCAATGCTCTTGGAAGTGAAAATGAAGAAGCAGATGCATTTTTACAATCAGCTTTAGTAAAAACATTAGATGATACATTAAGTGCCGATGATTTAGTTGCGCTTACATTAGAAACAGGAAAATATGGTGTTGATGTTATGGCACTTTTAGATGGTGCTAATACAGGAAAATATGGTAACCCAGAAATTACAAAAGTAAATATTGGTGTTCGTAACAACCCAGCGATCTTAGTTTCAGGACATGATTTAAGAGACTTAGAAATGTTATTAGAACAGACAGAAGGAACAGGGGTTGATGTTTATACACACTCTGAAATGTTACCAGCTCACTATTATCCAGCATTCAAAAAATATAGCCATTTTGTAGGAAACTATGGAAATGCTTGGTGGAAACAAAAAGAAGAGTTCGAAAGTTTTAACGGACCAATTCTTTTAACAACAAACTGTCTTGTACCACCAAAAGAAAGCTACAAAGACCGTGTTTATACAACAGGAGCCGTTGGATTCCCAGGATGTAAACATATCGCAGGCGGTGCTGGTGAACAAAAAGACTTTAGTGAAATCATCGAACATGCAAAGAGATGTGCAGCTCCAACAGAAATCGAAACAGGAGAAATCGTTGGTGGATTTGCTCACAATCAGGTGCTTGCTTTAGCAGATCAAGTAGTAGAAGCGGTAAAGACAGGTGCTATTAAGAAATTTGTTGTTATGGCTGGTTGCGATGGTAGAGCAAAATCAAGAAACTACTACACAGAATTTGCAAAAGCCCTTCCAAAAGATACTGTTATTTTAACAGCAGGTTGTGCAAAATATAAATACAACAAGTTAGACCTTGGTGACATTGGAGGAATTCCAAGAGTTCTTGATGCTGGACAGTGTAACGATTCCTACTCATTAGCTGTGATTGCATTAAAATTAAAAGAAGTATTTGGTTTTGATGATATCAATGATCTTCCAATCGTTTATAACATTGCATGGTATGAACAAAAAGCGGTTATCGTATTATTAGCACTTCTTCACTTAGGAGTGAAAAACATTCACTTAGGACCAACTCTTCCAGCATTCCTTTCTGAAAATGTAGCGAAAGTTCTTGTTGAAAACTTTGGTATTGCAGGAATTACAACAGTAGAAGATGATATTCGTTTATTCTTCGGAGATGATGCTGTCGTAAAAGAAGATAAAATCACAGGTGATATGATCATGGGTGAAATCTTAAGAATGCGTGAAGATGCAGGAGATATTTTAATGGAAAGCGGAATGCATTGCTTAGGATGTCCAGCTTCTCAGATGGAATCTTTACAGGATGCTTGTGCTGTTCATGGCTTAAACGTAGATGATATTCTTGCAAAATTAAATAAGTAATTAGAATCGGAATAAGAAACACTAAGGAAAGACTTTAAGAAATAAGAAAGCAATAGCTTTAAAACGTTTTAAAATTCGATTAGGTAATAAAGCTATTGCTTCTTAGACCATTTATTTGAAACTTTTACAGAACGAAAAACAAAAGAAAGGGAAAGGCCCCCACCAATTCCCTTTTATCCCCTAAATATCTCAAAAAGAAAAACTTTAAATTATTTGCAACCTCAATTATAAGTAGAAAAGGATAGAAAAATGAGTCAATTTTTAGGATTTATTCACCATATGATGTATGGTAAAATACAAAGACAAGAAGCCCTTACAAAAGAACTTTGTAAACAAGCAAAAGAATTTGGATGGACAGACTCTTTAGTAGAACAATTAGATGAAACTTGTGGAATTCCAAAGGAAGGAAATTTAGAAGAAATCATTGATTTAGGAAATATTCATGGTTGGCTTCAAGCGCAAGTAAATCTTGTAGAAACACGTTTTGCAAAGGCGGTTTGTATGCTCACAAAAGAAAATGAAAATCGTCTTGAGAAAATCAAAGAGGTATGTCGTACAGTAGGAAAAAATACGGCTTGTGAAATGCCAAGAGATAGTTCTGTCAAAGAGCTATTTGATTCTTTAGGACAATTTTTATTAGATGGAATGCCATGTGACGGTGGTGTGGATATTCATAACGCAGAGGAAGATGAGATTCTTTGGAGTGTTGATGGTTTTGTTCACGTACCTTATTGGGAAAAGGAAGGAATGTCCTCCGAAACATTTTTCAATTTAAGAGATGCATGGCTTCAAGGATTTTTTGAAGATAGAGACGTAGACTATGAGAGAATCGGAGAGTCCACTTTCCGTATAAAGGAAAAATAAAATGCAAGGAATTATAGAAATTTTAAGAGAAGAACATGATGAAATTTTAAAGTTTATTGTAGAACTCCGTGGAAAATGTGTCGATTTTATGGAACATGATACGATGGATATGGAGTACTTTAGAAATGCAGTTTCTTTTATCCGTAATTTTGCGGATAAAGCTCATCATCAAAAAGAAGAGAAGATTTTATTTCAAGCAATGATGGAGCGTTTAGGAACGGTTGCTATTAATTTAATTCAGCATGGAATGTTAGTGGAACATGACTTAGCAAGACTTCATGTGATGGAGCTTGAAAACGCATTAAATGCATATGAAAAAGAAAAAACTCCAGAAAATAAACTGGATATCATTGCAAATGCAGTTGGATATTGCTATCTCTTAAAACGTCATGTAGATAAAGAAAATGCAGTGGTATATCCATATGCGGAAAAAAATCTTTCTGCTGATGTAATGAAGCAATTAGATGAAGAAGCTGTTCGTTATATGGAACAGTTACAAAACTCATAATCAATTGAATACCTTTGCTCTTGTGACGATAAAAGAAGTCTCCTTGTGATCGGGAGGCTTCTTTTTTCGTCGTTAAATAATAAACACATTTGCCTAAAAATTTTTGTTTTTATAAAAAAAAGAGATGATATTTTTAACAAAGTGTTTTCAGTTATTTTGTTAGAACTTGTAGAACTATTGTTTTATAAGAAAACTAAGAAAAAAAAGTGGTAAGAGAAAAGAATACGAAGTGAGAAAATCCTTGGAAGATTGGAAGAAAATTTTGAAGGAATTAACAAGAAACAGGAGAAGCTCATGATAAAGTTTTTCAAAAAATATGCATTAGATTTAACAATCTATTTTTTGATTCCAGTGATTAAAATAACGATGGTTGACGGTGCAACTATTTAAGCGTATGATGAAAGAAAATCACTAGTGAAAGGGTAAAATTAAAAATAAGCAATGGATTGGGCTCACTTTTTTGTGAGGTAAAGGAGGATATTATGATTCAAATTCGGGATTACATAAAAGATTCTTATCAATTATTCATTGGAGGACAATGGGTAGATAGTGCAGATGGAAAGACGTTTAAAAGTTATTGCCCTGCAGATGGAAGAGAGTTAGCGACTTGTGCAGAGGCAACTCGTGAAGATGTGGATCGAGCCGTAGAGTCTGCATGGAAAGCATTTGAATCTTGGAAGAATACAACGGTAGCCGAAAGAGCAGCTGTGTTAAATAAGATTGCAGATATTATTGATGAAAATAAAGAGCTTCTTGCTATGGTAGAGACACTAGATAATGGAAAGCCACTTCGTGAAACAATGGCAATTGATATTCCATTTTCAGCAGAACATTTCCGTTATTTTGCAGGTGTTATCCTTGCAGAAGAAGGAAGCGCTACTATGCTTGACAATCAAACACTTAGTTTGATTTTAAGGGAGCCAATTGGAGTGGTAGGACAAATCGTGCCTTGGAACTTCCCATTTCTTATGGCAGCTTGGAAGTTAGCTCCTGTATTAGCAGCAGGTTGTTGTAGTGTATTAAAACCATCCAGCTCTACTTCTCTTAGTGTGTTAGTTTTGGCAGAGTTAATAAAAGATGTTGTACCAGCAGGCGTTATTAATATTATTACAGGTAGCGGTTCCAAAGCTGGAAATTATATTTTAGAGCATAAAGGATTCCGAAAACTTGCCTTTACAGGTTCTACAGAAATCGGACAGGACATTGCAAGAGCGGCGGCAGAGCGTTTAATTCCTGCTACTTTAGAATTAGGTGGTAAATCCGCGAATATCTTCTTTTCCGATTGTAAATGGGATATGGCAATGGACGGTTTACAACTTGGTATTTTGTTCAATCAAGGGCAAGTATGCTGTGCAGGTTCTAGAGTCTTTGTACAGGAGGAGATTTATGATCGTTTTGTAGAAGAAGCGGTAGAGAAATTTAATCAAGTGAAAGTTGGGCTTCCTTGGGAAGATGGTGTTCAGATGGGAGCACAAATCAACGAAGGACAATTAAAGAAGATTTTAGGTTGGATTGAAGAAGCAAAACAAGAAGGTGCTATCGTGGCTTGTGGTGGAGAACGAGCAGTGGAAGGTGAGCTAGCCAATGGATTCTTTATGAAACCAACGTTGCTTGTCAATGTGACAAATGATATGAAAGTGGCGCAGGAAGAAATCTTTGGACCAGTTGCTTGTATTATTAAATTCCGTGACGAAGAAGAAGTGATTCAAATGGCAAATGATAGCCGTTATGGACTCGGTGGAGCGGTATGGACACGTGATATCAATCGTGCTATTCGTGTTAGCCGTGCTATTGAAACGGGACGCATGTGGGTGAATACTTATAATGCAATTCCTGCTGGGGCTCCATTTGGTGGATATAAAGAATCAGGTATTGGACGTGAGACACATAAAGTAATGTTAGATCATTATACACAGATGAAAAACATTTTAATTAACCTCTCTGAAAATCCATCTGGATTTTATTAAAGATACGAAAAAAGAAAATATTAATTTTATATAGGAAAGAGAAGATGTGGCTGTCACAAATTAGTTTTGTGGCGACCACATCTTTTTTCATGATATAATGAGCTATACTTTTGTTAAAGATAGAAGAAAGGCAGTCTGTCAAGTAAGAGTTACCAATGCAATAGGAGCATAAGCTATGTTTCTAATAGAACAAAAAGTAATAAAAATTAGGAGGAAAATCGGTTCTTCATAAAATCTCCATGAATATCATATAAAATTAACGATCAAAATGGAGAGAGTGTGTATTTCTATCGTGGCAAGAGCCAAGAGTCGTGAGAAAAGCATACTCTGTATTGACAAGAGAACAGATGGATAGGAACGATAAATGAAAAAAGTATTAGTTGTCGATGACGAAGAGAAATTAATTGAAGTAGTAGAAGCCTATTTAAAAAAAGAAGGATATATTGTTTTTTGTGCAAAGGATGGGGAAGAAGCGTTAGAACAATTCCATCAAAGGAATCCAGATATGATTCTTTTAGATCTGATGCTTCCTAAAATATCAGGGGAAGAAGTGTGCCAGATGATTCGGAGAGAATCGAGAGTGCCAATTATTATGTTAACAGCGAAGATAGAAGAAGAGGAAAAAATTTATGGATTGAATATTGGAGCGGATGATTACCTTACAAAACCATTTTCTCCAAGGGAATTGATGGCACGAGTGGCTAGTTTATTTCGTAGATGCGGAGATGATGTTTCTCCATTATTTCATGTAATGAGTTGGAATCAAGGGGAGTTAGAAGTTAATTTTGATTCTCATGAAGTGAAAAAAAGAGGAGAAGTAGTAAATCTTACACCAAATGAGTGGAAGTTGTTTGTTTCTATGGCAAAGTATCCCAAAAAGACGTTTACAAGAGAAGAACTGATTGAAATTTCTTTTGGAATGGAATTCGATGGATACGATCGAACCATTGATTCCCATATTAAAAACTTGCGAGCAAAAATAGAAGAAAATAGTGGCAAGCCAAAGTATATTATTACAGTTCGAGGAATGGGGTATAAATTTGGTGGCGAATAAGAAAAAAGGAACACAAAAGAGGGAGAGATTTTATAAGAAAAAATGGAGATGGGGTAGAAGTGGTAGAAAAGTAAGTTTACGAATGCGTCTTATGCTTTCTTATGGTTTTATGGCTTTATTTTTAGTCTTATCTTTGCTCATTATTTCGAATATTATGTTGGAACATCATTTTAAAGTGTATGTCCAGCAAAGACAGGAGGAAGAAAATCAAAACCTTGTGGCAACGGTACTTGATGCGTTTGAAACACAAGGAGAGCCAAGTTTTGAATTTTTTAAGCAACTTGGAAAAGAAGCATTGAAACAAGGAATCGTCTTTATGATAAAAGATGAAAACGATAAAGAGCTCTATTGTGAAAGCTGTTCTAATGTGTCAGGATGCGAAGAAATGCACAAAAATATGCAGGAGATGATGCAAAAGAGATATCCAAACTGGGAAGGACAATATACAGAAAAAGTGTATCCGTTACAAAAGGAAAATACGTTTTATGGAAGTGTTGTACTCGGTTACTATGGGCCGTTCTTTTTCCATAAAGAGGATTTACAGTTTATCAGTCTTGTAAATTTTGTATTTGCACTAGTGGCAGTTATTTTACTGCTTGTGGCATTTTTAATGGGAAGTTTTTTAGCGGATCGAATTGCAAAACCATTACAAGTTGTGATAGAGCGCACGAAACAATTAGAACAACAACAATATGTGGGAAGAATTGAGTCCGTATCCAATACAAAAGAATTGGATCAATTAATTAAAAGTGTGAATACATTAGGGGATACGTTAGAACAGCAACAAAGAGTAAAGAAAATGATGGCAAGAGATTATGCTCACGAATTTCGAACTCCACTAGCAGCATTGCAGTCCAACTTAGAAGCGATGATCGATGGGATTTTTGATCCGACAAAGGAAAGGCTAGAAAGCTGCCTAACAGAAGTATTACGATTATCAAGGATGTCAGGTCAAATTCATCGAATTGTGGAGTTGGAAAATCAACGTGTCTTTATTCAAAAAGAATCGTTTAATTTTACTCAATTATTAAAGCAAACGGTAATTGCATTGGAACAGGAGTGGAGAGAAAAGAAATTGCAAGTAATTGTGAATGGAAAGTCTTGTGGTATTTTTGCGGATCGAGATCAGATGAGTCAAGTCATTATGAATTTACTTTCCAATGCCATTAAATATACAAAAGAAAATGGAGAAATCATAGCAAAAGTGGAGGAGAGGGCACATCAGCTTATTTTTACATTGCAAGATACAGGTGTTGGAATGCCAGAAGAGGAATTAGAAAATATTTTTGAGTATCTTTATCGTATCGATAATTCAAGGACAAAAAATACAGGCGGTTCTGGAATAGGGCTTGCCGTTGTAAAGTCGATTGTTATCGCACATGGTGGAACGATTGAGGCGAAGAGTCAGTTAGGAAAAGGAAGTACCTTTATTGTAAGACTTCCAAAAAAATAGAGCGTTATTCATAAAAACTCCATAAAAGAGAGTTATGCTAGGGTTACCTTAATTAATGGAATAACAAAAGAAAGAAGAGGTAAGTATTATGAATAAAAAGTGGATTGCAGTGGTAGGAATGATGGTAGCTACTTTTGCAGTAAGTACAAGTGTTTTTGCAGGAGCAAAAGGAAAGAGTCTCTCTGATGACAGTACACAATCGTTTGTAAAAGTAGAAGAAGACCAGACAACAACACCTTCGATATCTTCTTCCCGTTCTAACTGTGGTGGTGGTGTATACGATATGATGATGGATGAAAATGGAAATTTAGTATCGAAAAAACAGTTTGAAGAAAATTTAAAACGTGCAGAAAAAGAGGGAAGTATTTCAAAGGAAGATAAAGAGTTCTATGAAAGAATGTATGAATATTGTTCTGGAGGAACGACACAAGGTCGTAGAGGCTGTTAGGCGCACACTTTGTTTTGATATCAAAGGTCGTAGAAATAATAATAAAATATCCCTTATAGAGTAGAGAAAAGGGCTGTGACAGAAGAAATAATTTTACAAGATATTGGCATGTATAGTTTGGATTATTTGCCTATTTTGTTTAATGTTTAAGCTAGTCATAGCCCTTTTGTATTTATGTTATAGGGAATTCCTCGCAAAGCGAGTCATCCTATAACATAAAAAAGCACTACATGCGAACGATGCGCAGCGAGCAAAGAAGATAATTTTGCTTCGCAAACTGCTCGCGCGCGGCAAAGTGTGCATTGCTAGAAGTAACTTAAAGTCGCGAAGAGTGTACAATGCACACTTTGTTCTTATTAATAGGAAAAAAGTGTGAAACATGTTTCTTGATTTCATAGGGGAGCGTATCATAGAAAAGTATATTTTAAAAGTTTCTTTTATATTTTACAAGAATTATGCGGTAATTATGGAAATATGTGATATAATGTCTAATAAGAGTGACTAATTAAAAAAGAGAGAAGGGATTAAAAAATTAAATATTAGAACATATAGTAAAGTGAAATATGAGTAATAAGAATTATCCTGTGTAATAAAAAAGAAAGAGCAAGGGAATGCGTATGCAGAAAATAATAAAGAAAATACCAGTCACTATAATCATTATTTTATTTTGCATTTCATTAGCGGGAGTAACAATTGTAGCTTCTCAAGAAGAGCTATTAAAAAATAATCAGATAATGGGGAAAGAAATTTCACGACAGTTAGCAGTCATAGAAGAAGGGTACATTCAACAGTATGAGGCATTGTTGAAGACGGCTGCAAAAGGGCTAGAAGGTTTGCTTCAAGATGGAGCAAAAAACTCTGAAATACAAGAGTGGATAGGAAATTATGTTAATCATATAGAGAATATTTTACCAATAGAAGATCTTCAAATATATGCGTTCATTGATGGAAAAATTATAACGAAGACCGATTGGGAAGGAGAGCGTACTCTTGATTCGACTGCTACAAAATGGTATGAAAATGCGTTAAAAGCAAATCATGAAGTTTCATATACTGATATATATAACAATATTCGGTTAGAGGAAGATGTCATTACACTATCAATACAAATTGGGGATACAAAAAATGTAATAGCTTTGGATCTTTATCCAAATCAAATGAAAAACTGGTTTACAATACGGGGATTACCAGAACAAGGAGATTTTTATTTAACAGATACAAATGGTAAGTTATTGTATTATGAATCAGACAAAATGACGACAGAAGAAGTGCAAGGGTTTGTAGATCAATTGTTTTTGAAGATAAAACAAGAGGATACTAGCTTGTATGATTCGTTTGTTTCTAATATTGCTGGTAAAAAAAGAGGTATCTACTATAGTGTAGCTTCTAATGGCTGGTATGCGATTATTGCAATACCGTATTCCTATTTATTTGTAAGTAATGGGATGATTCTAAAAGCGTATTTAGTTGTAGTATTTGTGTTTGCAGTTGTGGCAATTCTTTTATTAATAAAAGGAAAAATAGCGGAGAAAAAACAAATGTTATATAATCGAATTATGCAAGCACTAGGTGATTCTTATTATGCCTTTTATTTAATTGATTTAGAAAAAGAGACTTATTTTATGTTTAAAGAGATGAAAGAAGTCCAAGAATCCTTGGCAGAGAAAGGATGTTATAGTCAATTTATAAGTTATGTAGAAAACTTATTTGAAGAAGAATTAAGGCAAGAATTTAGAGAAAAATTTTCATTAGAGAACATGAGAAAAGTAGTAAACGGTTCAAAGAAGAGTTGTAGAGAAGATTTTCGGAGATATTTTGGAGAAAAGTTGCAATGGATTAGTGTGCAGATGTTATATAAGACAATGCCACAAAATGAAGTCATATTAGCATTTCAAAATATTAATGATGTAAAAGAAAGAGAACTATCAAAATTAAAAATTGTGCAAGATGCGATGGAATCCGTACAAGATGCCATGGAATCAAAAAATACATTTTTTTCGAATATCTCTCATGATATGCGAACGCCATTAAATGCAATTATTAATTTTTCTGATATGATCTTATTGGATATTAAAAATGAGAAACGAACGAAAGATTATGTCAATAAGATTAATATGGCAAGCAAACAGCTTTTAGATTTGATTAATGAGGTACTAGAGTTTTCCAAAGTAGAACAAGGATATGAAAAGATAGAAAAAGAAGAATTTTCTCTTTCTATTTGTGTGGAAGATTTAATGTCCATGTTTGAAGAACAATGTATTTTACAAAATAAGTTTTTTATGTGTAACATTGATATTAAACATCATTATGTAAAAGGCGATTGGCGTAAAATTAGACAAATTTTGAACAACTTACTTTCAAATGCTATAAAATACACAAAGGAAGGTGCAAGGATTGTTGTAGAAATTCATGAGATAGTAGGCGAAAAAATTCCCAAATATGAGTTTATTGTTCAAGATACAGGAATTGGTATGAGCCAAGAATTTCTGAAACACATTTATAAACCATTTGAACGGGAAGTACATTTCTATTCAGGAGAAATAACAGGAAGCGGACTAGGAATGACGATTGTCTATAATGATGTTCAGAAGTTAAATGGAGAGATCCATGTGAAAAGTAAAATTGATAAAGGAACAACTTTTACTGTGATTCTTCCAATTGAAGTAGTGGAAGGACAGAAGGAGGAAGTATCCGAATTAATAGAAGAAAATCCTCGTTCTTTTGATGGAAAAAAGGTTCTATTAGTAGAAGATAATGCTTTGAATATGGAGATTTCCAAGGAATTTCTCAATATGCAAGAAATTGAGGTTATCTGCGCATGGGATGGAAAAGAGGCGATTTCACTTTTTGAGGAAAGTGAAGAAAATGAATTTGATGCCATTTTAATGGATATGAAAATGCCTGTTATGAATGGAAGTGAGGCTACAAAAGTGATTCGTAAATTGGATAGAAAAGATGCGAAAACAATACCCGTTATCGCGGTAACTGCCAATATGTTTGCCGAAGATTTACTTGAAATGAAGGAAGCGGGAGTGAATGAGTATATTTCAAAACCAATTGATTATAAGACTTTAAATCATGTTCTTTCTTCTATTTGGGTTAAGAAGCAGAAAAAGAAATCACTGATAAAAGAACTATAATGGAAGGGAAAGAAGGAGAAAAGTATTATGTCAGTTTATGAAAAAATGCATGAAGGTAAGATATACTATAGTGATGATGAAAGTTTATTAGTAGAACAAGAAAAATGTTTAGACCGATTGTATGATTTTAATGCCACAAGACCAACAGAAGCGAAAAAAAGAGGAGAGCTTTTAAAAGAGATGTTTGCCCAAATAGGGGAGGGGTGTTATATTGAACCCCCTCTTCGTTCTAATTGGGGAGGAAAACACGTTCATTTTGGTTCTCATGTTTATGTTAATTTTAACTTAACACTAGTGGACGATACTCATATTTATGTTGGAGATTATACGATGATTGGGCCTAATGTGGTGTTAGCAACTGCTGGTCATCCGATTTTACCAGAACTTCGAGAAAAGGCAGCCCAATATAATTTACCAATTCA
>DVIZ01000011.1 GCA_018710905.1 Candidatus Scybalomonas excrementigallinarum
ACTTCTCTCCTCACTAAATTTCAGATACTTGTTATTCATTCTGTACAAAATTCAAACTAATACATTCAATTGAGTTCTCTTTTTTTATGCAAAATGCAACAAATATCCTTAATGAGTTTCGCAATTACCTATAAAAATATACTATGAAAAACAGTAAATTAGTTAGTTGACTAATGATATTTTATTTCTATTCCCAAAAAAAATCAAGAAAAAAATTAGTATTTTATATTTTTTTTAGATTTTCCCCTTGATTTTAAGTTAGATAGCTAATTATTATTTCTTCTCAGAATGCAAAGCTTTTATAATCAACTCTGCACAAGTTTCTTCTCCTAGTTTTCCACTATCTAAACAAAGATCATATTCCCTATAATCATCAAATTTCGTATGAGTAAAAAATTGTTGGTAAGCTCTTCTCATTTTATCTTTTTTCTTAATATATGCTTCTGCATTTTCTTCTGGAATCCCATAGGAATGAATGGCTCTTTCTTTTCTCTTTTCCATATCACTTTCATAAATAAATACACTCAAAAATGGGATCTTTGCTTCTTCTAAAATTTTATTCGCACATCGCCCAATAAAAATACAGTCCTCCGTTTGTGCAGAAGTAATAATGGTATCCGAAAGCGCTTCATACATTTCATATGGCAACTCCCTCGTCAACGGATCATGGCTCGCCATCATGGAAAGATTATAAAGAACACTGCCCACGATTCTTTCATCAAATGTCTCCAAAACATCTGGGCGAAATCCTTTTTTCTTTACCACTTCCGTTAAAATATTCGTATCAAAAAACGGCATATTTAACTTTTTAGCAATCATCTCTCCTATGATTCTTCCACCACTTCCATATTCCCGATTAATCACAATACTCTTACTCATAATCATTCACCCTTTCCATACAACTTCAGCAATAGAAAACGCTTTTTATTCTTGATCCATTTGCTCTTGATATTCTTTAATTCGTTTCATTAACCGAATTAACTCTTTTGCATCTTTTTCTCCCAAAAAATCCATCAAATGAACCAAACGCTTTTTCATAAGATCATGTTTTTCTTTTGCAAAATCTTTTCCTTTTTCTGTAACATAGACACGAACTCTTCGATTATCTTCTGGATCTGTCATTCTTTGAATCAGCTTTTTACTTTCTAAACTCCTCAATATATCGGAAATTCTTCCAGAACCAACACCAATTTTTTCTTTTAATTCTCCTGAAGTCAATCCATCTTCACAAAGAGTCAAAGAAATTAATACTCCAATTTCTCCTTTCCCATTGTCTGTTGTATCTTGATGAATCCTCTTTTTTGATAAAATTGACATAATATCACAGAATTCATCAATCCATTTCTTTTGATCCATAATCGATTCTTTTTTCACTCCTTTTTCCTTTTTTAATTATCTCTTAGTACGAGATAATATTATAACCGTTTTTTTAGGATTGTCAATATGAAAATTTTTCTCGTCTGTTTATACATAATGCTTTTTAGTACTTTTTATGTTATAACATAACTGGATTTAAGAACAATTTCCTATACAAAAAAAGATACGCCTTTTATAATAGAATACTTTTATTTTGAATACTCTATTATAAAGACGTATCTTTCTTTATCGTTTTGTCTCTTATACTCTAGAAAGCATGAGAAACACGCTATGCGAGTTTTTCACATTCGCGAGCAGCCGTCATATAAGAGCATAAATACTCTTACATAACTCATTATCTTCTCACAAATTATCTTCCACAGCAGAACTTGTATTTCTTACCGCTTCCACATGGGCATGGATCATTACGTCCGATCTTTGGTCCTTTTACTACAGTTGACGCAGATCTAGATTCTTTATATAATTCTTTTCTCTTTTCATCAGAGAGTAATGTCTTCCACATTGGAAGTTCATATAACCACTGAGCTTTTGCTCCAACCATGTTGTAGTATAATTTTTCTAAATCAATGTCTAAAGATACAACAGTATCTTCTGTCATTTCTTCGATTGGGTTTGGAGTTTTTAAACTATCATTAATTCCATCAAGGAAACCAACCATCATGCTAATTGTTGTAATGTATCTATCTGCTAAAGATTTTACACTTCCTGTTACAACTTCTGTTGGATTGCTTAATAATTGTTCATAAATTCCTTTTTCAATCTGGAAATAGCTTAACCAGAAATCCTGACCTTCTTTTGTATTATCATCATGTCCGTAGGCGAAGTCACGCCACTCTTGTAATAAACTCATAATCTACCATCCTTTGTTGAAATAATATTTTACGAAATTTCTTTCATATTTCCATTCTATCTTACTTCAACGATGAAAAGCTCACTATGCAAACTTTTCATGTTCGCAAGTATTCATCAAATACATCGTTAGAAACTGGAATAAAAATACATATTCCGATATTTTTCGTAATTTTTTTCTATTCTCTACTTGATTTGTTGCTTTCATTTAAATTGGAAATATGATGTTCTATTATAACATATGTTAGTATACCAAAAAATCTACCAATTTGCAACTAAGAATCACATAGTTCCTCTGTTTTCGTTCTTTCTCTTTTTCATACCCAAAAAATTCTTTTCAAAATTTTTTTAAGTTTGTGTATAAACTTCTGTTATCGGGTCATACTATAAATAATCCATTGCAAAGTAATCTGAAATTACTTCGTTATGGATTGCGTATACTCTTTTATTAACCCACCAGAATTCTGGTGATCATTAGATTCCCCCTCTAATGATGGATTACAAAAGATAAAAATTAATACTTATATCCTCCCCTTTTCATACGGGCATCCATGTTTTCCCTTGGATGTCCGTTTCCTTACGTTTCTATTGAAAATCCCTAAAACTACTTGCATAACATCTTTTTTTATGCGAAAATAAACGGGATATAAAAAAATAAAACAAAAGGAGGTCACTATGCAATTATTTCATAGAATTTTAGCAATCATTACGATTATTATTCTAATTGCCCTATTTGTTACAACTTGTATCTTTGGGATTACAGGAAATCCTAACTTTTTTGGAATGTTAGCACTTACAATTGTTGTTCCCGTTTTCCTATGGGCATTAATTTTCTTATTTAGAAAAAAATAAATGGAAAAGAACACTTTTTATTTTTATAAAGTTTTTAAAAACTCTAAATATTCTTTTACTTTTTTCTCATATCCATTTTCTGTTGGTTCATAAAATGTCGTTCCCACTAAGGTATCAGGAATATACTGTTGCTTTACATAATGATAAGGATAATCATGGGCATATTGATATCCTTCTCCATGTCCTAATTTAGCAGCTCCTTTATAATGGCAATCTCTTAAATGATTTGGAACTCCACTAACGCTTTGGTATTTGACTGTAGAAAGCGCATTGTTAATGGCTAAATAAGAGGCATTACTCTTTGGCGCCCCCGCAATATAAGTTACCGCCTGTGCAAGCGGAATTCTTGCTTCTGGCATTCCTACTCGTTCTGCAGCTTCTATACAGGCAACTGCCACTTGAATAGCCTGAGGATCGGCGTTTCCAACATCTTCGGATGCACAAATAATAATTCTTCTACCAATAAAAGAAATATCCTCTCCTGCATCTAACATTTTTGCTAAATAATAAATAGCCGCATCGGGATCGCTCCCTCTCATACTCTTAATAAAAGCGGAAATGGTATCGTAATGATTATCTCCATTTTTGTCATATTTAAAGGCTCTCTTTTGAATACATTCCTCTGCTACCGATAGCGTAAGATGAATCTTACCATCCTCGCTTCTTTCTGTAGTCAAAATTCCAAGCTCCACTGCATTTAATGCAGAACGAGCGTCTCCTTCTGCCATATCCGCTAAAAAGTCCACTGCTTCTTCTGTAATGACAGCATCATAGTCTCCCATTCCTTTTTCCTTATGATACACGGCTCTTTGTATTAATTCTTTTAAATCCTCATGGGAAAGGGGTTTTAATTCAAAAATATTAGAACGTGAAATCAACGCCCCATTCACTTCAAAATATGGGTTTTCTGTTGTAGCACCGATTAAAACCACAGTTCCATCTTCTACAAATGGCAATAAATAATCTTGCTGTGCTTTATTAAAACGATGAATCTCATCTACAAAAAGAATTGTTTTCTTTCCATACATTCCCTGATTATTTTTTGCTTCTGTTATGGCTTGTTCCATCTCTTTCTTTCCAGAAGTCGTTGCATTCATCTGTGTAAAAATACTGCTTGTTGTATTAGCGATTACTTTAGCAAGCGTTGTCTTTCCAGTTCCTGGTGGACCATAAAAAATAATAGAACCGATTTTATCCGCTTTAATCGCTCGATAAAGCAGCTTATCTTTTCCAATAATATGCTTTTGGCCAACAACTTCTTCCAATGTCGTTGGTCTCATTCTCTGAGCTAATGGAGATTCCTTTTCCATGTTTTGTTCTCTCATATAATCAAATAAATCCATATTTCTTATCACTCTTTCTCTTCTTTAATTTTCATTAATCTCCTATTATAAAAACAACCAAATATCCCCAATCATCTAATACGCCACCGAAGTCACGAATGTGCGAAGAAAATTTATCAAATGTATTTTTATTTTTTTAATTCCTACTTGATTCATGCTCTTCCTATCAATGATATATTCTAAGATTGATTGATCTTTTTTATAATAGCATATCCATCCTCAATATCTATTCGAGAATACGTCCCTTGTTCCATCGTGAAATTCCATATAGCCTCTTCCCCCATACCTAATAAGATTGAAAAGAGACATCGAAATACCGCCATATGACTGATAATCAATACTTTTTTTTCCTGATTACCTTTTATAACTTCCAAATACGTTTTCTCTCTTGTCTGTCTTGGTTTATGATAAAGCAACGTTTCAAGAGGCTGCAAACCACTAATTCCTATCTCTTGTTCACAAAATTCATAAATACGACTGTAAAAATCATAAAAATTCTCTCCTCCATGAGGCGCAGAACGGAAATCTTCGTTCCATTGCTTTAATTTCTCTGGAAATTGTTCTTCTAACTGTTTATAAGTATAGCCTTCAAAAATTCCTAAATCTTGCTCCGATAGACGAATCGACTGAAATTCTTCTATCTCTTTTTTATCATTTTCATTTACAATCAATTGTTTCGTCTGTATTGCTCGTTCTAATGGGCTTGTGTAGATCCTATCGAACGCAATATCTTTTAACAATGTTCCAACTCTTGTTCCTTGTTCCTCTCCCGTTCTATTTAAAGGAATATCTGTTTTTCCATAATAACGATATTCTTTATTCCACGCGGTCTCCCCATGTCTTACAAAATAGATCTGCAAAGTTTCCCTTCCACCTTTCTTATTTTACTTGAAAGAAACTTCAATTTTATTCTATCATGAGCCTATCCCATGATGCGATTCTCTTGCCAAATCCTTTATGATTCGCTTATCGCTTTCATTATATCATAATAAAGTGTATATGAAAAAGACTTCCCTATTGAAGAAACTCTTTTCATATTAAAATCTATTATATAAAAAGGGGTTTCTCTTTTTAGGAAAGTCTTTCTTTCATCTTATTATTTTTTCTTTTTATTTCGAACTGCTTCTGTTAAGATATATTCAATTTGGCCGTTAATAGAACGAAAATCCTCTTCCGCCCAACGAGCAATTTCTTCCCAAAGGCTTGGTGCAAGTCGAAGGACAATTTGCTTTTTTGCCTTCTCTTTCAACTTCATTGCCTTCTCTTTTTCTAAAATTTCCTGCTCTAATTGTTGAATCCTCTCTAGGCGTTCTTTTAATTGTTCTTCTTTTTGTTCTAATCTCTTTTCATCTGCCATCATATGCTCATTCCAATCAGTAGATACTTCCGTTGTTTATGACTGGTTGTGTATCTTTACCAGAACATAGAACAACTAAAAGATTAGAAACCATCGCAGCCTTTCGCTCTTCATCAAGAACAACTATTTCTTCATCGCCTAACTTATCAATTGCCATCTTAACCATGCTGACAGCACCATCTACAATCTTTTGTCTAGCTGCAATTATGGCCGTTGCTTGTTGTCTTTGAAGCATAGCTGCCGCAATTTCTTCTGCATAGGATAAATGAGTGATACGAACTTCTTCTACCTCAAGACCTGCAAATTCAACACGCTTTGAAAGTTCTTCTTTCATACTTTCTGCAATTTCTTGTGCACTACCTCGCAATGTTTTCTCTGATTCCCCCTGTTCTTCTTCTACTTCAATTAAATCATATGGATACATTCTAGCAATATTGCGAATTGTAGAATCCGTTTGAATGGATAAAAATTCTGTATAATCTTCTACATTAAAAACTGCCTTCGTTGGATTTTTTACTCTCCAAATGACAACAGCCCCAATAATGACTGGATTTCCTAATACATCATTTACTTTTTGAATCCCATTATTTAAAGTCATATTTTTTAGAGAAACTATTTTCTTTGCAGTAATACGAACAGATTCTACATGACCGCCTTTTGCTCGCTCCATGGATACTGCTTTCGCTTGTTCTCGTTCTCGATAATAAATTGGATTATTAAAAGATACAAATGGGTTTACATAATAAAATCCCTGTTTTAAAATCGTTCCATAATAATTTCCAAATAGTGTTAAAACAAGCGCTTCATTTGGACCAACAACTTTTAACCCTCCATAAAAAATTGGCACAATGCAAGTGAGTATAATTCCTATTGTAAGGAAAACTCCACCCTCTACATAACTTTCTCGTGCTAGCAAAATACCTCCTACTGCAATGATTCCCATAGAAATCACCCAGCAAATTGTAATAAGAAAAAGCATTCCGATTCCACTTTTTGGTTGAATCTCTTTTTGTTCAAATTCCTTTTCATTCCCCTTGCTACTCATAACTCATTCCTCCTTTTATGATATCATTTTGATATCATAAATATATCACTGCTTCAAATATTTGTCAATTCTTATAATGCATAAAGATTTTTAATATAACCTTTTGATACTTTAATTCTAGTAGAAAAAAGTGGAATAAGTAAAAAAAGGATAAAAACCCTTAACATTCGGTTTTTATCCTTTTTATAAGTGAGAAAGAAGAATTTTCCTACAATGAAAAAAATCCAGACAAGTAATTGTCTGGACCCGTGTCTCTTTCTAATTATATAAACTGTATCTTCAAAACTACACACAGAAATTTTTATTTTAGTTTTTCTTAACGACTACTTTGCTCTGTCAACTGAATTTACTCTTTTGGAAGTTCTGTTTCACTTCGTTCAACAGAACGACCTACGACTAAAACTCAGTCTACGACTTCGTCTCGCCAATCGTTAACTTTTTAGGTCAAGCCCTCGACCTATTAGTATTAGTCAGCTCCACATGTTACCATGCTTCCACCTCTAACCTATCAACCTTGTCGTCTTCAAGGGGTCTTACTAGCTTACGCTATGGGAAATCTCATCTTAAGGGGGGCTTCACGCTTAGATGCCTTCAGCGTTTATCCCTTCCTAACTTGGCTACTCTG
>DVIZ01000147.1 GCA_018710905.1 Candidatus Scybalomonas excrementigallinarum
ATATTGAATCTTGGTATAATCGCAAGAGAATTCATAGTGCAATCAATTATTTAACACCACAGGCTGCACATAGTGCTGCCTAGTGGTGAAATAGTTAAACTTTTTGTGTCTATGATATTGACATAGATCCAGAAATTTATAACTGAGAGTCAGAAAGAGGAGTATACAGTTAGTGAAAGATTATTATAAAATACTAGAAATATGCCGAAATGCTTCACAAGATGAAATAAAGAAAGCATATAGGAAGATGGCAAAAAAATATCATCCAGATACAAATTCTAATATGGATCAGGATATATTAGAAGAAAAGATGAAAGAGATCAATACAGCATATGAAATATTATCTGATGTGATTAAAAAAAGAGATTATGATCTTGAATATGATGCTGTTATGCAAGAATATGGCAATTTTGAAAGCTATCATAGAGAACAGGAAAAAGCAAAATCATATCAACAAAATTCAAAGGAACAAGAAAGTCAGAATAAGGAAAATTATACTGATCAAAATGAGTACAGAGGAGAGCGTACAGAGTATAAGGATGACTTTTCAGATTTTTATGGAGAATATGATAAATATACAAGAGAACAACAAGTAGAAGAGAAAGGATTAGGATGGTATTGTTCTATTATTGTTATATATATTGTTTTCTGTATGTATCCAGCAATTGGAATTGGACTATGGGTTTTGAGACTGATTCAATCCTTTTTTGTAAAACCTAAGAAAATCGTTTCGACACTTGTATTAGCTTTTATATTATGGGCATCTTTTGATGCTGTTATAGAGCAAAAAAATAGAAACAGTCAACAAGAAAAAAACGTAGAGAATCAAACAAAAAAGGGTGTTAAAAATCAAGAGAATCAGACAAATACAGAGCAAAATTCATCAGAAGAAGAGAAGGATGAGAATATAAAGGAAGTATTACAAGCAAAAGAGAATTTATATCAATATTTAAATCAATATGGAAAATATATACCAGAACAAATTTCTTTTGAACGAATGACAGAGCGGGGATTCTTATTTCGTGGATATGATACGGTAAATGATCAAGTTGTAACTAGCTTTTTATACTCTGTGGATTTTGATGGGACTATTTATGATGAATTAAATAGTATTTATGTGGCAAAAAAAAGAACAGAAGCGGAAGCAGAGTATATTTTACCATATTCGGATTCTATGTATTATTCCTATTATCAGCTAAGACAATTAACAAAACAGCAATTACGATTTGCAAGAAATGAGATTTTTGCTAGATATGGATATGTTTTTCAAGATGAACAATTACAAAATTATTTTTCACAATGCTCTTGGTATGTTCCAACAGGAATGAGTAGTGAAGAAATAGAAAGTTATTTAAATAGCTTTGAAAGAGAGAATTTAAAATTAATTCAAAAATGTGAAAATGAATAAAGAAAAAGAAGAAGTTCTTCTAAAATGAGACTTCTTCTTTTTTTGTATAGAAGGTATAAGTCAAACACAAATGCTTTCCTTTTTCTTTTATGCGAAAGCAATGAGTCGAAAACTATATTTACATAAGTTTATGGTGATTACTCGCAAATATTTATAATGTTGAACCTACCTACGAACGTGAGAAAATCAAAAAATTAGTATATTTCTGCACCAAATGGCATCAGTGCCAGTTTGGGTAATTTGTATAAAAATCATATAAAATTACCTAAACAACCTATATAAAATCTCATTTTATTATAATTTACATTATGATATTATAATTATATGTTACCATCATTATCTAATTTTGTCGTCTTCTAGGAGGAGAAGTTATTATGAAATAGATTCCATATTTCGTTTCCTTACTAGCGATGTACATTTATAGAGCGATAGGAATCAAAAATTACAGAAACAGTAGAAAAAACTCTTCAAAATAGTAAGTATCAATGTTATAATAAGACTTTATATTGAAGGAGCATGTAACATAGGGTGTAAAATTCGAACCCAGGAGAATGTGTTTTAAGAAGATAACAATCTATATAAGAGCGGATAGAGAGTAGTATTAGTATGAAGACAATTTTTATAGACAACCAATTTCAAGAAATTATTAATGACTTACAAGAAAATAAAAAAAGTGGAAATATTCATAAAGAAAAAGAATTGGCTGAAGTATTAGAGAAGAAGGCTAAGAAGGCTCAAAATTACTATGCCGAAGCAGTTTTTTATTACTATCATGCTCACTATTGGACTATGTCAAAAAAGCCATTGATAACAATTGAATATTGTCAAAAGGCAAAAAAAATATGTATGCAATATGAATATTATGATATCTATGTATTTGTTTGCATGGAAGAAGGAACAGCTAATGTATATCTAGATAGAAGGCAAAGTGCAATGAACTGCTTATTAGATTCTTACTATGTATCAGTGGAGAAACAGTTTATGGATATTCAAGGGCTTGTTTTAAACAATATTGGTGCTGTTTTTTACCATATAGAGAAATATGAAATTGCTTTAAAGTATTATAAGAAAGCTCATCGTATTCAAAAAAAATATTTATCAAATATTGAGACAGCAAAGGAAATTTTAGCAATCAATATTGCGAATACATATGTAAGATTGAAGCAATATGATAGCTTTAGAAAATGGGAAGAAGAAGAGATTTCTCAGTTAAAACGGCAAACAATTCCTTTTGTTCGTTATAGTATGATGGTAAATCATATTTTGTTGGAAAGAAAAGTGGAAAAGAAAGAAGAAGTAAAACAAAAAATTCTTTGTTTTTTAGCATATATGGAACAACAACAACAGGAACCATATTTTATTAGTTTATTATTTGATATAATTGGCTATTG
>DVIZ01000148.1 GCA_018710905.1 Candidatus Scybalomonas excrementigallinarum
AAGTAATCCATATGGAACAATGCCTAAATTGAATATGTTTACTTATCAAATGTCTGAAATAATGGAAGAAAAAGCTAAGCAAGGTATTCTTTTGGATGATGGCGATAGAGTAGATCCAGCGTTTGATTTGAATGAATTTTTTAAAACTGATAATAAAGAAAAATTTATTTATGATAGTCAAGTTGATAGATTTTTAGATGCTCTAACAACACAAGAAAAGTATCCATTTTCAACACCCGAATTAAGAAAGGAATTATCACATACTTTTTGGTTGTTGAATCGAGTTGATAGTGCTAAAGCTTTGGCTAAAAAATTAGCAGAACATGAGGTATTTAAAGATTATAAAGTTGTCTTAGCTGCTGGTGATGGAAGTCTGGATGAAGATGAAAAAGAGAGTAAAAAAGCTTTTGATAGAGTACAAGAAGCTATCCAAAAATATCCTAGAACGATTACGATAAGTGTAGGTCAGTTAACTACTGGTGTAACAATTAAGCCTTGGAGTGCTGTGATGATGCTATCGAGTATGAAGAGCCCAGCAGAATATATGCAAGCAGCTTTTCGTGCTCAAAATCCATATGTTTATGGTGATGATGAAGGTCATACATTACAAAAAGAAAATGCATATGTTTTTGATTTTGACCCTACAAGAACTTTGATGATTTTCGATGAATTTGCTAATAATTTATCTCCAAATACTGCTAATGGTAAAGGAACTGCTAAGGAACATGAAGAAAATATTAAACGATTGCTAAACTTTTTCCCTGTAATTGGAGAAGACGAAAATGGTAAGATGGTGGAATTGGATCCAAAACAAGTCTTATCTATTCCAAGGCGCTTGAAATCTCAAGAAGTTGTAAAACGAGGATTTATGAGTAATTTCTTATTTGCAAATATTTCTAATATCTTTAATGCACCAAGTGAAATTAGAGATATTTTAGGTAAATTAGTTCCTGCCAAGGAAGAAAAGAGCAAGAAAAAAGATAATACGATAGATAATGCAGAAAATGTTTTAGTTAATAGCAATGGTGAGATTGATATTCCAGAAGAAAAAGTAATTGGTGAAGCAAAGGATTTATTTGGAGGAAAAATTTTTAAGGAAATTGACGAAAGAATTGGTTATGCTGAGAAAGATATCAATCAAGAAAATATTCGAGAACAAGTCAAAGACTTAAAACAAAGAATTAATAATGTAACTGATAGTTTAGTAAATAAAGTTAAAGAAAAGCACAGTTTGACCAATAAGCAAGCTAAGAAATATAGCGATAATTTAAAAAAAGAACATGATCAAAAGTTAAATCAGGTGATGGAAGATTATGATCGTAAGAAGAAAATTTTAGAAAATAAAATTGCAAAAAAACAAAATCAAGCTAAAACTAAGGATGATTTGGCTAAATTAGATAAAGAATTAGAAGTTGGACAAGATAATATTATTAATGAGCTCGCAAAAGATTTAACTAAATTAACTACTGATGTTAAAGAAAATACTCCTAAGAAAATTGTTGAAAGAGTTAATTATGACGAAGAAGTTAAAAAGAAAAATGAAGTTGAGCAAGATGTGCGTTCACATTTAAGAGGCTTTTCTAGAACAATTCCAAGTTTCATTATGGCTTATGGGGATAAAAATCTGAACTTACGTAATTTTGATGATTATACTGAAGATGATGTATTTGAAGAAGTGACAGGAATTACTGAAGAACAATTTAGATTCTTACGAGATGGTGGGGATTATACCGATCAAGAAAGTGGACAAAAAGTTCATTTTGAAGGACATTTATTTGATGAAGTAGTATTCAATGATTCCATTCAAGCATTTTTAAAGAAACGTGAAGAATTAAGTAATTATTTTGATGATGAAAGTACAGAGGATATTTTTGATTATATTCCAGCTCAAAAGACAAACCAAATTTATACTCCGAAGGCTGTTGTTAAGCATATGGTTGACGATTTAGAAAAGAATAACCCTGGAATATTTGATGATCCTAATAAAACATTTGCAGACTTATATATGAAATCAGGATTGTATATTACAGAAATAGTTAAACGTTTATTCAGAAGTCAGAAGATGAAGGAGCTTTATCCTGATGATAATGAAAGAATTAGACATATCATGGAACATCAAGTGTATGGATTTGCACCAACTAGAATTATTTATTTGATCGCTACTAATTATATTTTTGGATTTAGTGATGAGATAAAAAATAATGCTTTAGATAAACATTTTAAGCAGATTGACACGGCTCAATATGCCAAGGAAGGAACTTTGGAAGAATTAATTCAAGATGAATTTGGACAAGAGAAGTATTGAGAAAATGAAGGCGTAGAGAAAAAATAATATGGTATGTGTTGGCTAAAGTATCTGAATGTGTGATATTTCAGAAGAGGTAAGCTATTATTCTTAAATAGAAAAATCTATTTTTAAGGAATTCAAACAGTTTATAATAGCAAAAAATCACTGGAGATTGAGCAATCTTTCTTCAGTGATTTTTTAGTTTAGAACCCTTTTTCTAGATTCATTGTAGTAGTGATATTTAAATGCCCCCGACAAGAGTCGAACTTGCACTTGGAAAACCAAACAACGACCTGAACGTTGCGCGTCTGCCAATTCCGCCACGGAGGCAAGAACAATAGTAATTTTACAATAAAGTATTACTATTTGCAATAA
>DVIZ01000149.1 GCA_018710905.1 Candidatus Scybalomonas excrementigallinarum
ATCCATATGATAAATGGCGTCAATGATACGAGTTCGATAAGTGGCATTTCCTTCTTCTTTTTGCAGGTGTTGATAAGCAATTTCTCCTGCTAATCCCATCGCACATACCGCTGCTGCACAAGCCTCGGTTATGTTTTCTGGATTGGCACCGATATATCCAGCAATCATAGCACTAAGCATACAGCCAGTACCAGAAACTTGACTCATCATAGGGTGTCCATTGGAAATAATATAAGCGGTATCAGGATCGGCAACAATATCGGTAGCACCGGTAATGGCAATCACTGCACCTGTCTTTTTGGAAACTTCTTTTGCAAAGGAAACAATCGCATCCAAATTATTATCCGTTACCATGTCCTTTTCGTCAGCGTCCACGCCATTTGTTCTGCCACCAATCGTCAAAGCCTTTATTTCAGAAATATTGCCACGGATAACGGAAAACGGAATCTCTTCGATCAGTTTTTTAGCAGTATTTGTTCGATAAGAAGAAGCACCTGCCCCGACAGGATCTAAAACAATTGGATGTTGCAAAGAATGTGCCACTTTTCCTGCTTCCAACATAGCGGGAATTGTGCGCTCATTTAAAGTACCAATATTAATATTGAGAGCGGTGCAAATGGCAGTAATCTCTTTTACTTCTTCTACTGCATCTGCCATAATGGGCGCTCCACCGCAGGCAATTAAAATATTGGCACAATCATTGACCGTTACATAATTCGTAATGTTATGTACCAAAGGGGTCGTTTTTCTTACATTTTCGAGTACCGTTTTAAACATAATTTTTCCTCCAAATAGTTTAATATTTGACAAAGGAATGCCCGTAAATCGTTTGTGCACAGCTCTTTTTTGTATTATAGGATAACTCGCTTGGCGAGGAATTTCTTATAGAATAAAAAAAGCTAATACACCACGTATCGGTATATTAGCTCAAAGAACTGCATATATTCTCCCTACGTTGGCATTATCCAAATCAGGTTATGGGTCGAAGGTCACACCTTCCTCTCAGCCTGTTTTACAAGCTCCCCTTAGATTGTCATATTTATTTTACACCTCTTTTTTCCATAATGCAAGCGGAGATATCCATAAATTTTTTATAGAGAAATAAGAACATTTGTTTGGTACCCCGTATTTTTAACACTTTTCTCTCAAAAAAATAAAATTTTTCTCTTTTTTACTCATACTATTTTCAGAAAAAACAGGAATTTTAACTATATAATAAGATATTAATTCAAAAAAAGTATAAAAACCAATAGAGATATATAAAGTCTTCAAAATATGGGAGTATGAACATATGTTCTAAAGAGGTAGCTATAAGAAACAGAAACGAGTATTTGTCTGTGCTCTTATAGCTATGGATATTCGAGTTATTAAGTTAGAACTCGTTTATAATATAGAATCTTTTGGTATTTCATAAATACCATTGATATGATAACAAATGGAATTGCGCCCTTTTCGTTTTACCTCATAAAGGGCTTGATCCGCCTTATTAAATTGCTCAGAAAAACAGCTACAATTTTTAGAATCGGCTACACCGATACTTAATGTCACTTCACATAGCTTCTTTAGTTCTTCCGCTACTTTCGCTTGGAATGTTTGAAAGATACTTTTTAAATCGGTTTCTCGTGGAACTTTATTTAAATATAGCATAAATTCATCTCCACCTATCCGTCCGACAAACCCAAAAGAACCAAATACTTCTACTAAAACATTAGCAACGCCAATAATAACAGCATCTCCCATTGCATGTCCATAGGAATCATTAATTTGTTTGAAATAATCAATATCAATAATGGCAACAATATCATTTGTATTTTCTTTCCAAAAATCAATTGCCATTTGTTTTGTTGTACTAGCGTTATAAAGTCCTGTCATTCCATCTCGCTTCGCTTTTTCTATTAATCGTTCTTTTTCTAATATAGATTTACTAATATCGGTCATTTTACCAATGGCATATGGTTCCTTTCCATCCAAATCTCCCATTTCTAAGATTAAAGAATAGGTTGTCATATGTTCCTCAATAATTTTAGCATCTTCTGCCGATATATTTTTCTTTTGGTCCAGATATTCTTTTAGAACGTTTGAATTTTCTAAACACAATGGCTGTTTTCCATTTTGAACAAACATATGAAATTGCTTCGTATTGTAATTATATTCGAAAACAGTATCCCCCGATAATCGAGCCAATTTATTAAATTTACTGTTTTCTAACTGTAATAAAGTATGTCCTCGAAGTCTCAAACGGTAGAACTGGATCCCAATGAGTAATGCAACCAGTAAAATAACGATCACTGCCATTAAAATCTGAATTTTATATTCCTGAACAAAATCATAAAACGTAAAGGGAGTAGAAATACTAGAATTTTTATAAATAATTTTTTGTAATGTGTCTTCGTCCATAAAGTGGATCGCTGTATTTAAAATATTTCCTAGCATTTCATCATCTTGATCTAAAATAGCAATGCTATAATCTGTCTTAAAAGTCTCTATGTAAGGATAGGATTGAATCCAACTATATTTATCTTCCGACTTCATAAAATAAGAAAAACAGTACTCATTGATATAAGCATAGTCCACTTCTCCCTTGTTTAATGCCTCTAAACAAGTTTCAGGATCTCGATAAATCGTAATTTTGTCTTTCTCTACTTGGTTAGAATTGTTAAAATACTCGGCTTCTGAAAAAACAATACCGAGTTTTTTGTCTTTTAAATCTTCTTCATTGACTCCCTTTCGAACTGCTAGCATCATATTCGTTTCCAAATAAGGTAATGTTAAACGATAAGAAACATTATTGAGCAAATCCGAATATTTGGAAAATCCTCCAACCAAATCCACTTCTTTATTTTTGATTAATGTTTTACGATTGTCTTCTTTCGTAGGAGCAACAAATTCAAACTCTAAACCAGTTGTGGAGGAAAGAAATTCAAAAAAGTCTACAATAACACCTTTTGGGTTTCCATGCCTATCAAAATATTGAAGCGGAACGGACTTATCTCCTAATAAAACACGAATTTTCTTTCTTTTTTTGATGTATTCTTTTTGTTCTTCCGTTAAAATAAAGGTTTTATTTTTTTTGGCAAAATATTTTTCATACAAAGAAGACAATAAGTATGGATTACTCGAATTTAAATTTGCCATTGTTTTGTTTAATTCATTTAAAATTTCAGTTTTTCCTTTTGTGAGAGCAAAGTAATAAGGCGTTGCTGAAAATCGAGCAATTGCTTTTATTCCATCTATCATTCCGATGTCTACCGAAATAACGGCATCAATTTCTCCCTTGTCTAACGCTTCATAAATATCTTGCTCCGTATCATAAGTTACTTTTTTATAAGTAAAATTGTTCATTTTAGCATAAGAGTCAAGCAATTCAAATCGCTTTTCTAGAGAAGCCGTATATCCAATTCGTATCTCATTCCAATTGGAGTAATCATTCTCTATCCAACGATAATCATCATCTTTTACACAAAGGGTTGTATAAGCAGTGCCATAGCTATAACCAGAATAATCATATAAATTGGTTGTAGCTTCATTGTAGATGATAGCTCCTAGCATATCAATTTTTCCTTCTTGTAACCATTGCATGAGAGTTAAAATTTGTGTATTTAAACTTCCCTCTGCTTCTACATACTCAATGTTCCAACCCGTATATTTTGCAATTTCATTTAAATAATCGACAGTATATCCCGTGTACCTTCCATCTTCCGTCTTCTCTGTTAACCCTTTTTGAATGGGAAATCCAACACGAATGGTCTTTTCCTTCGCTTCTACATAACAATGACTGGATGCAATCAAAATACAACTAATAAGAACAAATAGGAATTTTTTCATAATGGAATAAACAATACTCCTCTCTAAGATTTTTAATTTTTTTATGATTCATTTCTTATACTATCATCATTTTTAGATGAAGTTTTTCACTCCTTTTTAAAATTTATTTTCTATTTTATAAAGACAAAATAATTACTAGTTTTCATTATATATAAAATTTTTAATATTTCAAGAACAAAGTGTACGCCCAACACTCTTCACGACTTTCGATAACTTCTAGCAACGTACACTTTGCGGCGCGGTCGCAGTTTACGAAGTAAAATTTTCACCATTGCGACCTGCGCATCGTTCGCACGTAGTGCTTTTTTATTTCATAGGAAATGGCACTTTTACAAATGAATATAACAAGGTATTTCCTATGAAATAAAAAAAATTAAGAACATAAATGCTCTTAATTTTTTTTATTTACTATATAACTTATACACTTATTTTTTTTCAAATAAGGTAATATAGCTTTCAATGAATTCAACCGTTTTATCAATACCAAGAACGCTGCTATCGATGGTAAAATCATAGCTCTTCATATCGCCCCATTTTTTAGTTGAATAATAATTATAATAACTTGCGCGCTGTTTATCTTTTTTATTAATAAATCCAGACGCCTGATCCATGGTAATTCCCTTTTCTTCTGCAATTCTCTTTGAGCGGAAATCTAAAGGTGCATGAATGAATAAGTTCACACAATTATTAAAATCTGATAATGCATAGTCCGCACATCTTCCTACAAAAATACAAGGACCTTTTTCTGCGATGGATTTAATTGTATCAAACGCAGCTAAAAAAACTTGATGATTCAATGGCATATCAAAATTATTGGCATGATATCCAAAAGAATAAGGATCCATAACAATGGAATAAAGAAAACTTTTTGTTGGTTTTTCATCAAAACTTTCAAAAACTTCTTCACAAAAACCACTTTTTTTCGCTGCTTCTTTTAGTAATTCCTTATCATAAAACGGAATTCCATAATGCTCAGAAAGTTTTTTTCCGATTTCTCTTCCACCACTTCCGCATTGTCTTCCAATTGTAATAATAGAACTTGTTTTCATAACATTTCGCCCCTTTCCATCTAGCTATATTCATATTATACAACAAAAATGAGAAAATGTATAGTTTTTTGGTGAAAATATAGTTTTTAAAATCAAAAAAAAGCAGTTAACGTAATTCTTCTAAAAGTTTTTGGAAATAATCAGGCAAAGGTGCTTCAAACTCCATATACTTTCTTGTTCTTGGATGAATAAATCCTAATACTCTTGCGTGTAAACATTGTCCTTGTAATTGATAAGGCTGTTTTTTAGGGCCATAAGTCGTATCTCCAAGGAGCGGGTGTTGAATTTTTGCCATATGAACACGAATTTGATGGGTACGGCCTGTTTCTAATTGACATTCCACAAGAGTAAAGCGATTTCCTTTTAAACGCTCTAAAACTCGATAATGAGTGACGGCACGCTTTCCGTTTCTTTCATTGACCGCCATTTTTTTGCGATCGATTGGATGGCGTCCAATTGGTGCATCAACGGTTCCTTCATCTTCTGTAAAATTATGATAGACGATAGCATTGTACTTTCTAGTGATAGAATGAACTTTTAGTTGCTCGCTAATATGAGCATGGGCCATATCATTTTTACATACGACAAGGACTCCTGTTGTATCTTTATCAATGCGATGAACAATCCCTGGTCTTAATACCCCGTTAATTCCACTTAAATTTTCTTTGCAATGATACAGAATTCCATTGACTAAAGTTCCTGTCAAATGCCCAGCACTTGGATGAACAACCATATCTTTTGGTTTGTTAATAATTAAAATATCTTCATCCTCATAGAGAATATCAAGAGGAATTGGTTCTGCTTTAATATCAAGAGAAACAGGCTCTGGAATGGTCAATGTTACCACATCGTCTTTTCTCAATTTATAGTTGGATTTTATGGCCTTGTCATTGACAAGAACTTGTCCATCTTTTACAAGTTTTTGCAAATAGGAACGAGATTGATCTGAAAACTGATCGGATAAATATTTATCAATTCGAGTCCCTACTTGGTTTTCTGTTACAATACAATGGTGTGTTCCAACAGAAGTTACGCTTGGTTCCGTGGACTGTAATAATTCGTCATCATCCAATGTATCCCCTTCGAATTCAAAATCGTTCGAGAGATTCGCCTCCTCTTTTGTGTTGTTTAATTCTTCTAATTTATTTTCTATCTTCTGCATAAATGAAGTCGTTCCCTTTCTCGTATTTTCTTTCTTAGTTTCTCATCTTCTTTTCCTATCACTTCTTTTAGGCAACGAATCGCAATCAAACAGTACAACGGTATTATGGACATTCCATTTTTAGATTCCATACATTAGGTTGATACATCCACCAAATCCCAATCCGATTCATGGGAACAACCAGTGATCCAAAAAATGGATTTATGGCGTTCCATAACAACTTCTGGGTCCATATGATTTGGTGCAGGAAGTTGATCAAGTCTTGCATCGGTACAAGCCCAGTCTAATCGGAAAATAAAATCGGCATAATCTAACAGTTCTTTCGTATCCCGCAGTTGGCTTTTCTCTATCATATCCGCAAGAGAAGAAAATTGATTCATAATCCTGACAACAAAAGGTACATCGCAAATTCTGTCTGCTTCTGGTAATTCCTCCACAAATCCCAATGCCCATTCCATCATGAGTAAGTTTTCATATTGCCATGAAAAATGAATCTGTTCTGTTTTTGTAGGCGCACTGTTATTTAAATAATCGAATTCTCGTAACGAAAGGTATTGATCCACTTGGAAGTCTTTTCGAATGTTGGCAATAAAATCACTGGCTTCTTTTATGGACATTCCTTCTGCTAATAAACATTCCGAATAAAGAGCCACTACAAGTAGTGCCCCTGCTCTTCCACAGATTTCACGAACCGATGGCATCGTTACTTCAAACTCGGTATCAATGACCGATAGCCATAGTGGGGTGTAAATGTTTTGGCGTTTTAATTGTTCTAAAGAATGCTCTCTTCTTTCTAACGCCTCAATTTTAATCCCTTTCATCCATTCAGAACGCTCTGGCTCGTCAAACCAATAAGAAGTAAAATCACTCTCCCCATTGGAATCCAAAAGACAATGGTCTCCTCGATAAAAGGAATAATATTCATTATGATGGTTATCTTTTGTTACAAGACCACAAAGGGCATCGGCTAGATGAAACAGTTGACTCAAAACAATTTGTTCCTTTTCTTGTAGTTCTTTCTTATTTTTTGCTTCATAACAATAATTGACTTTTACAAGACCTTGACAACGTTTTAAATGATGGAGTACATTTCTTTGTACTTCAATATGGTCTGTTTTTACTTGTCGAAAGAAAGACCAAGCGTTTTTTAACGTATCGGATAGCTCTTCTTGCTCTTCTACGCCCCAAGCAGTAAAGGTAATCGCGATACCAAGGTTTTCTTCAACGAGCTGTCTTACATTTGTTGAATCTTTATGCGGGTCTAGTTCAAAGGTCGTTTCAATGATAGAAAGAATTTCTTCTGTTTTATTTGGAATGCAAAAAATTGCCTGTTGTTGCTTGATTTGCTGTGGTTTATGAAAAGAAAAAAATCCCATAGTATCCCTCCCTTTCTAGACTTCATTTTATTATATTCTATACGGTTGTGCAAGGGATTCTTACTATAAAAATTTTCTCCATTACATAAAAATGACAAAAAATTCGTATTATAACAAATAAAATTCAAATAATAATATAGGTTCTGTTAAAGAAATTTAACGTTAGAAAGATTGACAAATCGTGTAAATTATATTACCCTTTAACTAACTGAACAAATAATATAGAGGTTGCAAAGCATCAGAGTATTATAGGGAGCAGGCGTGCGAAGAACTATAAGAAAGGTAATCTTTGCCGATAGATATGATATGGCGATATGATATCTAGGGGCTGTGGGAAATACTTACAGCACTCCTTCAGAAATGAAGAGGAGCTATTACACTTCGAGTAAAAAGTCGTGTTTTTAGCACGACTTTTTTTATTACATATTGTAATAAAAATAAAAGCACTACGTACAAACAATGTGCAGCTTTTTCTCTTTTCGTTGTAATAGAAAATTATTTGTATTAGAAAAACATTTTTTAATCATTTATTTATTAGGAGGAGCAAAATGAAAAGAATCGGAAAATTAATTACGATGATGTTGTTTGTATTGACATTGATTGTTCCAATCATTCCTGCTCAAGCAGAAACACTGGAAAACAACACATTTGTAGTAGGGATGGAGTGTAATTACGCCCCATTTAACTGGACACAGGTGAATGAAACAAAGACGTCGGTACCATTAGAAGGTGGCGGATTTGCCGATGGTTATGATGTGGCGATTGCAAAAGCCATTGCGGATTACTTAGGAAAAGACTTAGTCATTAAAAAGATGAGCTGGGATGGATTAGAGCCTGCCCTTCAATCTGGTGTCATTGATGCGGTAATTGCGGGAATGACTGATACGGCAGAACGTAGAAAACGTGTTGATTTTACCGATACGTATTATGAATCACAGATGGTATTAATTGTTCGCAAAGGGGATGCTTTAGAAAACGCAAAAAGTTTAGATGATTTTTCTGGCAAAAAAGTATTGGGTCAGTTAAACACTCTGTATGATACGGTTATTGATCAGATCCCAAATGTACAGCATGCTACTGCATTAGAAGATTATCCTGCTATGGTTATGCAATTAAACACAAAATTAGTGGATGCGGTAACTGCTGAATTACCAGTTGCAGCAGGAATCATTGCTACAAACCCTGATTTAACTTATGTGGAGTTTGAAGAAGGCAAAGGATTTGATGTAGATTTAACCGATACTTCTGTATCCATCGCTGTTAGCAAAGAAAATACAGAATTAAAAGATCAGATCAATGCTTATTTGGATACATTAAGTTCCGATGATAAAAAAGAATTAATGGATTCTGCCATCGATCGAATCCCTGCTACGATTACAAGTTTAAGTGACAATTTATTCGTAGCAGCAAAACAGATTTTTAGCGTTTATAGCCCACTCTTCCTTCAAGGGGTTTCTTCTACTTTAGTTTTAGCATTTAGTGGTACCATCCTTGGATTATTGATTGGTCTCATTATTGGAGCGATTCGTGCTATTAAAGTAGATCACAGAGATAAATTAGCAATTAAAGGAATCAAACGCCTTGGTTGGTTATTGACAACGATTTATATTGAAGTATTCCGTGGAACACCGATGATGGTACAAGGAGCTTTCATTTATTATGGATTAAAAAACATCGTTCACTGGAGTCCATTTGCAGCAGGTATTTTCGTTATTACTATTAATACCGGCGCTTATATGGCAGAAATCGTTCGTTCTGGTATTCAGTCTGTTGACAAAGGACAAACAGAAGCCGCAAGAAGTATCGGTATGAATAGCATTCAAACAATGGTTTATATCGTATTACCACAGGCGATTAAAAATTCGTTCCCATCCATTGGAAATGAATTTGTTACGAATATTAAAGATAGTAGTGTGTTAAATGTCATTGCGGTTACAGAACTCTTCTATCAAGCAAAAAGTGTTGCGGGAAGTTTATATGCGTTTGTACCAACCTATTTCGTTGTTGCTTTAATCTACTTATGCTTAACATTCCCAACAACTCGAATTTTAAATTATATTGAAGCAAGAATGAGCCGTAAAAAAACAATTGCCATTGAGAAAGGAGATGCTTAAAATGGAACCGATTATACAAGTTGAACATTTAAAAAAATCATTTGGTAAGTTAGAGGTATTACATGATATTGATTTCTCTGTTTTTAAAGGAGAAGTTGTTACGATTATCGGTTCTAGCGGAAGTGGAAAGTCAACTTTCTTACGTTGTTTGAATCTATTAGAAATGCCAGATAGCGGTAGTGTAAAATATCATGGACAAGATATTTTAAAAGGCGAAATTAACGTCAATGTCCATCGTAGTAAAGTTGGAATGGTATTCCAAAACTTCTATTTGTTCAATAATAAAACCGTATTAGAAAACTGTGTCATTGGACAGATGAAAGTATTAAAAAGAAGCCGTGCAGAAGCGACCGAAATCGCTATGAAATATTTAAAACAAGTTGGCATGGAAAAATTCGCAAAAGCAGGTAGCACACAATTATCTGGTGGACAAAAACAGCGTGTTGCCATTGCAAGAGCGTTATGTATGGAACCAGAAGTTTTATTATTTGACGAACCTACTTCTGCTCTTGACCCAGAGATGGTGGAAGATGTTTTAAAAGTTATGCAGCAGCTTGCAAAAATGGGACTGACGATGATTGTTGTGACTCATGAAATGCAATTTGCAAGAGATGTATCTTCTCGTGTTGTCTTTATGAATAAAGGGGTAATTGCGGAAGAAGGAACACCCGATCATATTTTCAATCATCCAACACAGGAACGTACAAAGGAATTCTTAAAACGTTTCTTAAATCAATAAATAGCGAAAAACAAAAAGACTATTCCATTGGAGTAGTCTTTTTGTTTTTCATAAATCTTATTTTTTCTCATCAAATCCAGGCTTTATTAAAAAATGGGATGCTATAATAATGATAGTCACACCGATTGCGGAAGGAATGAGACTTGCAAGATCATTTGGTAGTCTCATGTAAATAGGTTTCATTATCAATGTCATTCCAATAATCGCTATCGCTAAACTAATATAGGAAAGTAATCCATATAATCTTAATGAATTTTTATCCTTATTGTTTTTGCGAAACAAGCGAAAAGCAAAAACAAACAAAACGATGCCCATGAGAAACAAAATCCATTCCATACTTTTTTCCTCCTTTGCCATAGAGCAAAGATTATGCCCTCTTTTTTGTTTGAAAAAATATAGGATTCTATTTCATTTTACCATTATTCTGTTTTTTTGTGAAGTTGTTACTGTTTATTTTCAATAATAAATTTGTTTTCTTCTATTTAGATTTAGTTATTTTTATATTATGAAAAAGAAATAACGTTCCGATTGTTTTGTAACTATTTAAAATATGATATACTAAAAGTAACAAAGTATGCTTTGCATTACTAGGTCCTCTATCTACTGTTCGTACATGAAGGAGGGATTTTATAATGAAATGGTATCAACAACATCATCGTGATAATAAAAGAAAAAAATTGTTTTGTATCGCCCTTATAGCCCTTTCCTTTGGAATTTCTTTTCTGATGCATCAGCAAGGCGATGTCGGACAATCAAAAGAAGTCCCTTTGCGTTATGAAAAATCAAAAGCTAAGGAAACTTCTTTCTATTACGAAAATAAAAGCTATCTCTCCCCCTATATGAGATTGATTCCAAATGATAAAGTTACCTTTACACTTGGAGATACGCTCTCTTTGCAAAAAGGGGATATCCTTTTATTCAAACGCTCCTCTCTTTATCCTTATGAAGGTGGAAAATTAGAAGTCGGATTTATTTACAAAAAAGAAACAGGTGGAAAGACATTTGATGGAGAAGATGAAGTAAAATTTCAAGTGCCTTATGATGGGACATATGAAATTTATGTAGAAAATCGTTCTTTTGATCCGTTTCCTTTGAAAAAGGGAAGTTTATCCGTGCAAATTGAGCATTATCAGGAGAAAAAAGTAGAAAAACAAAAGCAATACTATGATAGCGTTTTTGAAAATCGAAAAACCTATTTGGAATGTATGCTTCACTTTATCCTATCTTCTAGAAGATTCCATGCAATATCATCTGGGATTCCTCTTTGCTCTTATCTGGTAGATACTATAGATAGGAATGTTTCAATGAAACAGGCACAATTTTATCACTGGGATGGTGGACGATTAGATCCCAAAGAAAGTATGCTATTTTGTTATCCTTATGATTTTGGGAATGGGATAGAACTTCTGCCAACACAACCTATTGTTATCGAATACCACTTAGATCGAAAGACAAAACATACTCTTTGTATTGCAACACCGATGGGATATGAAGAATATGAATTTTTCAAAAAAGATAATCGATTCACATATTATGCAACCGAACCTATAACAACTAGCTATAGTTTTTCCTTAAAGAATACTTCCGTTGCTCCAATATCTACCTTTTTTATTAAAGATTTTTCTATCAAATACTAAAAAAATGAACAAATGTTTTGAAAAGAAAACGAAACCAAGGTAGACTTTTGTAGAATTTTGCTGTATAGTATAAAGGACACTATTGAAGATAAAGGAGAAATACATAATGAGTAACGAAACAATCGCAGTAATCGCTGGAGAAACTATCACAAATGCTGATTTTGATGCCTATGTAGAAAATTTACCACAAGAACAAAAAGCTTATTTAGCAAATCCACAGGCAAAACAACATTTTATCGATCAGATGATTGCTATGCGTCTTTTTGAACAACTTGGAAAAGAAGAAAAATTAAATGAAAGTGAAGAATATAAACGCATTATGGCGGAAGCGGAAAGAGAAATTTTAGCTCAGATCGCTGTTCGCGAAACAATTAAAAATGTTACTGTAACAGAGGAAGAAGAAAAAGCATACTATGAAGAGCACAAACAACAATTTACAAAAGGTGCTACTGCTCATGCAAAACATATCTTAGTAGAATCTGAAGAACAGTGTGCATCCATTAAAGCAGAAATCGAAAATGGTACAAAATCTTTCGAAGATGCAGCAAAAGAATACTCTACTTGTCCTTCTAATGCAAGAGGTGGAGATCTTGGAGAATTTTCACGTGGTCAAATGGTAAAAGAATTTGAAGATGTTGCATTTGAAGCAGAAGTTGGTAGCATTTCTGATCCAGTAAAAACACAGTTCGGTTATCATCTTGTAAAAGTAGAAGGTCGTACAGAAGCTACTGTTGCTCCTTTTGAAGAAGTAAAAGAAACCATTGAAAATCAGTTAGTACAACAAAAACGCAATGAAGTATATCAAGCAAAAATTGATGAATTAAAAGCAAAATATATGCAAGAAGCATAAAACGAAATAGAACAAAGCATAGAAAATCCCCTTATCGCAAGAAGTTTTTATACAATACTCTCGTATAAGGGGATTTTTTTTTTGTGGAAAATTATCCTATGGGAGCTTTCTATTTTTCATACTCATATTCAAAAGATGCGTTATCGGTCTCGAAAGAAAAGAGCGTTTTTTCTTTGTTTTCTAGATGATATTTGGCACGACAAGAAGTATTTTCTTTTATCACTCGAAACATTTCTCCATTTTGTGGTGCATAAAGGGGATGCAATACTGGCTCTAGCAATTGTACGCTAAGACGGTAATTCCCTTGCTCTATGATCACTAGTCCATCTTCTATTTTTCGCACTTTTGCTCCTAAATAAGTGGCAAAGCGATATTCTTTTTCATTCCAAGCGATAACGCCAATAAGTCCTGTAAACGTTTTCTTTTGACAAAAAGGGAGAAAAGAAACAGGGATTTCTGCTACCGATAACATAATGGAAAGATTTTTGTAAAAACACTGTGTCCATATATAATTTCTAGGAAAAGAAATTCCTCGATCGCCTTCCATATACCCTACTGCATTCTCAAATTGGTATCGTTCTCCATTGATCGTTACAACGCCGTTTACCGTATGTCTCATACTAAATACGCTATGCCGACATTCCATAAACGGTACATAGCGAAACGGTCCCATAATATCATATTTTAGTGGATGAAAGTCATGAAACGTAAGCGAACCAGACATTTTTAGTTTATCGGTATGAATGTTAATTACGATTTCTTCTTTCGAAAATATCGTTCCATTCATTTTTAAAATTTGTTCCTTTTTATTTTTATACAGATGAAAGGCGGGAAAAGGAACATGAAAAGAATGATCTTTTGTAATCACTTGAATGGAACAGGTTTGTCGATGATTGGATTGATGAAAGGCAGGGATTATAGCAAGTGTCTGTGTTTTGGATTGGCACTTAAAATACCAACCACAAAAGTAATTATTCATGAGCAATTCCCTCCTGTGCAGGTCCATTGATTTGATTTCCTTTATAATCAAAACGAGAGCCGTGACAAGGACAATCCCAGCTAAGTTCATCGGGATTCCATTCTAGTTGACAACCAAGATGAGGACATTTTGGTTGAATGGCATAGATGGTATTGTCTTTATCTTTGTAAACGCCTATTTTTT
>DVIZ01000012.1 GCA_018710905.1 Candidatus Scybalomonas excrementigallinarum
AGCTATTAAATTTTCTTTTTCTACTTAACAAACTTAATTATATTCTTTTATAAGCTCCTTTATCAAATTTTACAAACTTTTCTTTACATAAATGTTCTAGCCATATATACATTTGGCTATCTAAAATATCAAAATTATTTGAGATTTCTTCTAAACTTCTTCCAGAGCCAATATATTCAACTAGAAACATCTTTATCATATTATAAATATCATTTTTACAATTCTTTTTTTCATCATCTTTTGCTTTATTTATTTTAACTGTATCATTCTTATATACACAATCCGAAAATAAATCTAATTGTTCAAAATTCTGTTCTTTTTTTGTTATAATAGAATAAATACTTTCTTCCGTCATTTCATATGGAATACCACCATTTTCAATTAGTTTTAAATTTCCATTATATTTTTTATTGTTCCATATCAAAGTCTTTGTATAATCATTTTTAATCGATTCTATAGCACCGTTCCATGTTCCACCTTTATTATAATCTGATTCTATAACAAAAGCTCCATATGCCGATGCATATATATATTTATTTCTATTCATTGCTCTTGCTGCCGTAAATCCAACATCTGGCTTGACATCAGAAAACAGTAATAGTGTTCCTGCAATAATATATTTAATCACTTCTTGTTTTTTTATTCGGCTCAACAAAGAATCTGATAGAAAAGAAACAACTGCACTTCCTGAATGTAAAGCTGTCATTTCAGATATCGTATCCACTCCTCTCGCTCCACCAGAATAAATAATTAATTTCTCATTTGCAGCTTTTTGAACTAACTTTTTTGTAAATTCAATCCCCTCATCATCAACATTTCTTGAACCTACAATAGCAATCCCTATTTTCTTTGCTAATTCTAAGTTCCCAGCATAAAATAAAATTGGAGGTGCTTTTTTCTTCAATTTTTTTCTTATTAAAATAGGGTAATCTGAATCAAATAATGATACAATGTTAACCCCTTTTTTCTCTAACTCCTCTAATTCAAATGCAACACTAGCACCTCTTGAAATTAACTCAATCATTCTTTCTTTCTGTTGATTCGAATAGTTCATCTTTTCCATCCAACTATTATCAGTTGAAAATATGATAGATGGCTCTGCTTTTATATGTATAATACCATCTAAAAATGTATTCCACTCTCCAATAGAAAGTGGTTTCAAAGAACTATTTTTATCAATACCTACATAAGAACATAAAAGTATTGCACACATTGAATTTTGGGAATAAGCCATAACTATTCATCTCCATTTCTACCTACTGTATTAGCTAATGCAAACGGAAATACTTTTCCACTTCCACACTCTCTTAATTTATATCCACATACAGTAAAAGTCCATCTTGAATCAACTACTTTAATAATGGATTCTTGGTACAAAATCCCAAGCTCCTTTGCTACTTTCATTGTAAAATCTTTCACTAATTTAGGACGCTTTATTGATGAAATATTTGTAACCCATTTAATCTGATTCTCAATAACAAAAGGCTTTATCAATTCAACAGTTGCTTTTATCAATTGTTCATCAAAGGCTTTCTTTTTGTATTTACACTCTGCTACATGTTTCCCCCATCCTGCATCTCCATAATTACATAATACTATACCTGTTTCACATTGTCTATCAGCAGGAATCGCATTTTTTTCTAAAATTCTTACTCCTATCGGCCATTTCTTCCTAGGTTCTATTATATTAAAATCATTCTTTATAAATATTTGTGCTGCTCTAATATCTTTAATAGATTCTTTTGTCTCAAAGATATTACTATTTAAACAATTTGCACATTTCCCACATGGCTTTGCCAAAGGATCATCTAAAGCATCTGCAATATATTTCATATAGCAATTAGAAGTTTTTACAAAGTCATTCATTTGAATTAATTCTTTTTTTCGCATTTCTGTGATTTTTTCACTTTTCTCCAAATCAGGCTGCCATATTTTTGGCGTTTTATAATATTTATTATTCTCTTTGTAAATATCTCCATTAACTTGAAGATATTTTATGCATGCCTTAATTTTAGACGGTTTCATATTAATATTTTTTTCAAAATCTGCTATTTTAAGTCCTTGTTGTTTTAAAAGTAGTTGAATAACCTCATTCATTATCGCTTCTGTTGGAAAAGCGGAATCAATAAAATAATTGTTAATCTCATCATCTTCATAACCACAAAATAATATTGCATAAGCTTTATCAATTGCACGCCCTGCTCTCCCTATCTGTTGATAATATGCTATAATATTACTAGGTTTTTGAAGCAGTAGCTGTCGTTGCAATAATAGGAATATTGGGCGGCAAAAATTTTACAATATCAACAATCCTTCTATAATCTGGTCTGAAATCATGTCCCCAATCAGAAATACAATGTGCCTCATCAACAACAAACAGTCCAATATTGCCTAATAAATATTTAGAAAGCATATCTTTAAATTCATCATTTGCTAATCGCTCTGGTGAAATAATCAATGCATCAACTTCATTGTTCTTTATCTCTTCCATAATCAAAGTCCATTCTTCTTTATTTTCTGAATTCAAAGTTTGAACATGCATACCAAACCTCTTTGCTGATTCCACTTGATTATTCATTAAGGCTAGTAATGGACTTATGATTAATGTCATTTTCTTTGTTTGCATCCTAATAATTTTAGTCGCTAAAAAATAAACAAGACTTTTTCCCCAACCTGTTTTTTGAACGACTAATGACCGTTTTCCTAGTAAAATATTATTGACGGCTTCCTCTTGTCCCTCTCTAAACTCTGCATCCTCACCATAGTATTCTTTTAATATCGATAATAAGTTATTCAAAATCTCCCTCTCCTTTGTAATACATTATATTTTTATACTTGAATAATTTATTTCCCCATATAATAACAAAAATGTGTTTCTATTAGAAATTAAGTCCCACTTTGTTTTGAAGTTTTCTCGCATCAAAAACCATTTAAAATATGAACTTTTGATATAAGAAATTGACGTCTAAATATTTTCAATTTGCCAATCGATTGGCTCTAAACCATGTTCTTTTAAAAATTCATTTGTTTTACTAAAATGTCCACATCCAAAAAATCCTCGATAAGCGGACAGCGGACTTGGATGAGGTGCTTCCAAAATCAAATGTTTTGGATTGTTCAACATTTTCTTTTTCATCTGAGCTGGTCTTCCCCATAATAAAAATACAATCGGACGATCTTGCTCATTTAAAGCACGAATAGCAGCATCCGTAAAGTTCTCCCATCCAATTCCTCTATGCGAATTAGCTTGGTGCGCACGAACTGTTAAAACAGTATTTAATAATAACACTCCTTGTTCCGCCCATTTTACGAGATAACCGTTGTTTGGAACATAACAACCAACGTCTTCCTTTAACTCTTGATAAATATTTACAAGAGAAGGTGGCGTTTGCACTCCCGGTTTTACAGAAAAACTCAGTCCATGTGCCTGTCCTACATTATGATAAGGATCTTGTCCTAAAATAACGACTTTTACTTTGCTAAGTGGAGTTAAATGAAATGCATTAAAAAGATCATCTGCTGGTGGAAAGATTTCATAATTTTGATACTCTTCCAATACTTTTTTATATAAATCTCTATAATAAGGCTTTTTATACTCCAAATCCATGTATGTTGCCCAATCATTTGTAATTTCTGGCATTTTTCTCTTCCTTTCTACTTATCGTTTTCGCCCTTTTTCTTTTTCTTAATCACGCTACTTTATTTTTACGCGATTAAAATTGTTATTCCTTTGCGCCCTATCCTTTGCCCTCTAACTAGCTCCATCTAATGGCACATATTGCAACGAGAACAAGCGCCCTTAGAGGTTGCCATACCACCTAAAGAAGTCTCTCTTAACTCGGATGGAATCGCTTTTCCTACGGAATACATAATGTCGATGGTCTCATCAATTGGAGCTGGACAAGTGATTCCAGAAAGAGACATCTCTGCACTTGTAAGTGCGGTTGTCGCTCCTTGTGCGTTTCGAAGCTGACATGGAAACTCTACAAGACCTCCTACTGGATCGCATACAAGCCCTAATAAATTAATGATAGCAAAAGACGCCGCATCTAAGCATTGTTTTGGCGTTCCTCCCATTAATTCCACAACAGCTGATGCTGCCATAGCGCTTGCAGAGCCTACTTCCGCTTGACATCCGCCTTCTGCCCCTGCCGTTGTGGCATTTCTTGTCACTAAATATCCAATAGCCGATGCATTAAATAACGCCTTTACAATTTCCTCATCAGAAAATCCATGTTCTTGTTGCATAGCAAGCATCGTTCCTGGCATGACACCAGAAGATCCCGCGGTTGGAGCCGCTACAATGAGCCCCATAGAAGCATTGACTTCTAATACTCCAACTGCATAGGCAATTGCCTTTGAAATAACAGACCCACAAATATTTTTTCCATCTTCTCTTAACTGATTGATTTTTTTACTTTCTCCACCAATTAAACCGCCCATACTTCTGACATCTTCTGTTAAAGAGCGTTCCACGGATTTTTTCATAATGTCCCATGCCGTATGCATTTTTTCCATTGTTTCTTCTAAAGGTCGTTCAATATCTTCCACTTCTCTTTTTATCATAGCTTCCGAGATTGAACAATTTTTCTCTTCACAGTACGAAAGAAGTTCCTTACCATTTCGAAAATTCATAATTTTTTCCTTCCTCTTATTCTAGATGTTGATTTCTCTATTCATTACTCTGATAGTCCGATGTTCGTTCTCCATCGATACCAATTATAATAATGCCGGAATATAAATCGTTAAAATATTATCTGGATAATCATCTAATTTCTTTAACACTTCACTGGATACTTTCCCATCCAGCTCTGCAATCGCATAAGCGATTTTCCCTTTTCCTTCTCGATATAAATTAAGGGCTGCAATATTTAAATCAGAATCACTCAATACTTTTGTCATATAAGCGAGGGCACCCTTTCGATCCCAATGTTTTACTAATACGATTGGTGATGCCCCATTGATATGAATATCAATTCCATTTAATTTACGAATGACCGCATTTCCTCCTCCAATAGATTCGCCTCGTACAGTCACAACGTGTTGTCCCTCACAAGTTAACTCAATATCCACGGTGTTTGGATGAACATCTTTGTTCGTAAAATTTTCAATAAATTCATATGTGACACCCGCTTCTTTTGCATATTCAAACGAATCGCGAATTCGTTCATCATCGGTATTATATCCTAAAATCCCTCCTACTAATGCCCGATCCGTACCATGTCCATGATAAGTTCTTGCAAAAGAACCATATAATACAAATTTTGCGTGTAAAATTCTTCCTTTTGCAAGTCTACTTGCTAACAGTGCAATGCGAAGCGCTCCTGCTGTATGGGAGCTAGATGGTCCAATCATATTAGGACCCATAACGTCAAATACACTAATTTCACTCATTGTATTTCCTCCATGTATCTTCTTATCCTATATCGTGTTATCAATATCACACGTTATTTCCATTAAAATATCTGTATTTTCAATTGTATTGTATCATTTTTCGACAAAAAATACTATAAACCTAGAAAAAAAGATTGCCATTCCTTATATAGGATACGACAATCTTTTTCTTCCATTCATTTTTATAAAATTTATAATAGAAACCTCTTTTTTTAACGAGTAGATTAATGAGTTGTTCCCATCGCTTCTTTTACATCTTCTTGATTCCTAACAACCGCTTCTACACAGTATTCAAGACTTTTTGCAATAGCCTCTAAAGGCATACAAGCAGTTCCATTCGGTTTATCCACTACCTGTTCTGTGGCATATGGAACATGAATAAATCCTGCACGAATATTTGGATATTTTTCCTTTGTCATATGAAGGACATTATACATAACCGCATTGCATACGTAAGTTCCTGCTGTATAAGAAATATGACAAGGTAATTGGTGATCTCTTACATTTTTCACCATTGCTTTTATTGGAAGTGTTGTAAAATAAGCAGTTTCTCCATCTTCTTGTAATGGTACATCTAGTGGCTGCTCTCCATCGTTATCTGGAATTCTCGCTTCTGCTAAGTTAATGGCCACTTTTTCTACTGTCACACAAGAACGTCCTCCTGCTTGTCCTACATTAATAACAACATCTGGATTGTGTTCTTGAATGGCTGTTTCTACTGCAACTGCACTTTTTGAAAATACCGTTGGAATTTCTAATTTTATAATGCTAGCACCAGCAATTTCATTTGGAAGAAGTTTTACCGCTTCAAACGCTGGATTTACACTTTCTCCACCAAAAGGATCAAATCCTGTAATTAAAATTTTCATACTTTCACACTCCTTATTTCTCTCTCTTTATTTTAATTTTAATTATATCCTAATTTATTTCAATAATATCATATAGATAATCTGAATGATTAACATAGTAATCGCAATAAATACCTGATTTTTAATAACGCCAAATCGCTTTTTCATATCGAGAATAACAACTGGAACAATGTTGAAGTTGGCTGCCATCGGTGTTAATAATGTTCCACAAAATCCGCAAGTTAATGCGATCATTCCAACGACAACCGGATCCGCACCATAAGCCAACACACAAGGCGCTCCAATACCAACCGTCATAACGGTAATCGCAGCAAAAGCATTTCCCATAATCATAGTAAAGAGTGCCATACCGATTGCAAATACAATAATTCCTATATTCACATTTCCTTCTGGAACAATTTTTTGTACAAGTCCTGCAATGACATCTCCAACACCTGCCTGTGTAAAAATACCACCTAATGCTCCTAAAAGCTGTGGTAACATACAAAGAGGTCCCATTGCGGATAAAAATCTCTCAGAATCATCTAAGAATACTTTTGGTTTGTTGTCCTTTGAGTAAAGAAATAATAAAAACATGGATACAAAAACACCAACTGTAATTCCCACTAAAGAACTAACATTTAACAATGCAAAAATAATGGACATAAATCCCATGCAAAGAGCTGGAATAAAAAGTTTATATCCGATTTTTTCAAATTGTTTTTCGGTATATTCCTTTTTGGGAGCATTTACCTTTCCTGGTTTTACTCGTTTAAAAATAGCAGGAATAATCATAATAATAACAAGTAATCCTGATACTTTTGATGGAAGCCATTTTCCAAGAGCACAAACAATTCCAAAGGAACACCAAAAAACAGCAGTTCCAATTCTCGCTGGATTTTCTTTATCCAATAAATTTTTAATTCCTGCGTAAATCGTAATCAATCCAATAATAATATAAACAACTTCTAATAACTTTGTCCAAATATCAAGGCTTGGATCCATAAAAAATGCTAACATCTTTCTTTCTTCCCTTCTCTATTTCTTTGTCGATTTATTTTTTGAACTACTAGAACTACCATAATATTTCTTGCAAAGCTGTTTATCACGAATTATGAAGTAAATAGAAGCAATAATGAGTGCAATTAATGCAACTGGAATTTCTACTTTTACAAGATCAATTAAGGATACTTGATAACCTAAAGACTCTAATGTGGATTGAACGAGAAGACCTCCAGAGCCTCCAACGAACAGTACTTGGAAGAAGAACCAAGAGATATTGTCCATGGCAGATGCCATTCCTTTGATTTCCTCCAAATGTTCCTCATTCACATCGTGTCCCTCTGCTTCTACAGCACCTTCTGCCATCGGAAGCACAACAGGACGAACAAAACCAGTAACTCCACCAAAGTTAATGTTAAAAGCCCCAAAGAAAGCTCTCATAATACCATAGACACAAATAAGTTTTCCTGCGGTCACCCCTTTTATTTTTTGGATAAGAGACGCCGCTGCTTCTCTTAAACCATTTCTCTCAAGAGTACCTGTTACTAATAAAATCATAATGAAAATAGCCATATTTCGGTTGGCGACAAAGTTTGTACCTAATACATCTAACAGCCCTTCAACCCCCAATCCTCCAACTAATGCGGTTGTTACTGCTGAAATAAAAATAATTAAAATGGAATCCAGCTTAAATGCAAACCCAACAATTACAATTAAAATACCAATTAACTTAATTAATTCCATCGTCTTCCTCCTGTTATTCAAATTTCTGTATTTTATTACATTATTTTATTAGACCACAGTGATAAAGTCAATCATAATTTACTGGAAATATGAGTAAACGAAAAATAGAAAGAAAGAGCTGTTACAAAACTAGCAACAACTCTTTTCCCTAGAATTTCTTATCAATCGTCCACTTATGACTTTTTTATAACTCTTTTTTATACAAGATCATTGTCTCATATGGACGAAGTTTTAGACCTTCTTCTATCTGATTAACACCTTCATAATTACCCAAAAGTTTTTCATATTCATTCATATTCTCTGATAATCGAAGTGTTGTTTCCTTTCCATAAAAATTAGAGATTACAAACAATGTTTCGTTTTCATAATGACGTTTATAAGCAATCACATCTTTATGTTCTCTTACAACCTCTTCAAAATCACCATATGCGATGACATCGTATTGCTTACGAAGTTCAATTAATTTTTGATAGTAATAGAAAATGGAATCTTTATCTTCCTGTTCCACCTTTGCATTGATTGTCTCATAATTTTTATTTACTTCAATCCATGGTGTTCCTGCTGTAAATCCACCATTTTCTTTATTTTCCCACTGCATTGGTGTACGGCTATTATCTCTTGAATGAATCTGTAAAATGCGGTAAGCATCACTTTTTGTCAATCCCTTTTCTTGTAAGATTCTAAAGTGATTGATACTCTCTACATCTTGATATTGAGAGATATCCGTAAATCCTGCATTTGTCATCCCTAATTCTTCTCCTTGATATACATAAGGAGTACCACGGAAACAGTGGATAATTGTCGCTAACATTTTCGCTGACTGCTTCCAATAAGTGCCTTCATCTCCAAATCTTGATACGACTCTAGGCTGATCGTGATTGCACCAAAAAACAGCATTCCAAGCATTATGTTCTGCCATACCCTTTTGCCAGTCAAATAAAATCTGTTTTAATTTATAAAAATCAGCTGGTACAAGCACCCATTTTTCATTTCCCATAAAATCCACTTTTAAGTGATGGAAATTAAATACCATAGATAATTCGTGGCTATCTGCCCCCGCATATTGGAAACAGTTTTCCATAGAAGTGCTAGACATTTCTCCAACCGTAATAATTCCTTCTTCTTGTCCAAATGTCTGCTCATTTAATTCTTTTAAAAACTCATGAATGCGAGGACCATCCGTATAAAATCTTCTTCCATCACCTTCATAGTCATCTTGAAATTCCCCTTTGCTAATCAAGTTGATAACATCAAAGCGGAAGCCTTTTACACCTTTTTCCATCCAAAAGCGAATCACTTTTTGCACTTCTTTTCTCACTTCTTCATTTTCCCAATTGAGATCCGGTTGAGAAACATCAAATAAATGCAAATAATATTCATCCATCTCTGGCACATACTGCCATGCACTTCCACCAAACTTACTCTCCCAATTGGTTGGGGCAGAGCCATCTTCTTTTCCCTTTTTAAAAATATAATACTTTTTATATTTTTCCTCTCCTGCTAATGCTTTTTGAAACCATTCATGTCGATCGGATGTGTGATTAAATACCATATCAAGCATTAAATCAATTCCTCTTTTTTTTGCTTCTCTTGAAAGTTCTTCAAAATCTTCCATGGTTCCATAGCGAGGATCAATTTCATAGTAATTTTCCACATCGTATCCGTTATCTTTTTGTGGCGAAATAAAAAATGGAGTCATCCAAATATAATCGACACCTAATTCTTTTAAATAATCTAACTTAGAAGTCACACCTTTTAAATCACCAAAGCCATCTCCATTGGTGTCACAAAATGATTTTGGATAAATTTGATATACGACACTTTTCTTAAAATCTTTCATTTCCATACGCCCTTTCTCTTTTAACTGAAAAGCCACAAAATATTAAACAGAATATTTTATAATATCAGTTTCTCCTGCAACTGCATCAATATTTGTTGTAAACTGGAAGTCTTTTGCATTTCCTTCCCCTGCAATAATAAAGGCAGTTGTCTTTGGATGTCCTGCTTGTTCAATTTTTTCAGGAGTAAAGGAAATCAATTTATCTCCACATTTTACTTTATCTCCGCTGTCAACAAAAAGTTCAAATCCATCGCCACCCATCTCAACAGTATCAATTCCAACATGAATTAACAGTTCTACCCCATTTTCAAGTGTTAATCCACAGGCGTGTTTACTATCTTTCATAACAACACTAATCGTTCCATCTGCTGGTGCTAAAACTACATTTCCCGTCGGTTCAATTCCAACACCATCTCCCATAATCTTTTGAGAAAATACCGCATCTGGCATTTGTTCAATTGGAATAATTTTACCTGTAATTGGGGATTTTAAAATAACTTCTTTCTTGTCTTCTACTTTTACTTCTTCTGTTTTTTGTTCTTCTACTACTGGCTGTACTGTCTTTTCTACTTCTACTGCCTTCTCTTCTTCTCCAAAACGTTCTTCTTTTGCAAGTTTCTTGCTTCCTACCATATAAGTTAAACAAAATGGTACAACAATCGCAACTGCCATTGCTAACAAGAAAACTCCCCAGTACTGAGGCATAATGGATAAAATTCCAGGAAGACCACCAACGCCAATACTAAATGCTTGTACTCCAAATCCAACAGAAATCACTGCTGCAATTCCAGAGCCGACCATTCCACAAACAAGAGGAAAACCATACTTTAAGTTTACACCGAATAAAGCCGGTTCTGTAACGCCTAAATAACAAGAAATACAAGCTGGAATGTTAATCTGCTGTGCTCTTTCATTTTTCTTTTGAAGTACAGACATGGCTAACACACTAGAACCTTGCGCAATATTGCTAAGAGCAATCATCGGCCAAAGAATCGTACCACCAAAGAGATTAGATAACTGCGTATCAACCGCATTGGTCATATGATGAAGTCCCGTCATAACGATTGGCGCATAACATACACCAAAAACTAAAGCAAATAGAACACCCATTTTAGAAGTAAGCCCTGCATATACAACATCTGCAATCGCATTTCCAATCTTCCAGCCGATAGGTCCTACAATTGTATGAGCGATAATAACTGCTGGAATCAATGCACAGAATGGAACAACAATCATGCTCACAACTTCTGGGCAGTGTTTCTTAAAGAATTTCTCCAAATATACAAGCACAAAACCTGCCATCATAGCAGCGATTACTTGTCCTTGGTAACCAATCATCTGCACTTTTGCAAATCCAAAATCCCAAACGGGAATATCCGCTGCAGCCGTACTTGCAACACTAAATCCATTTAAAAGTTGAGAGGATACTAATGTTAATCCAAGAACAATACCAAGGATCTGAGTCGTTCCCATTTTCTTTGTAATCGACCATACAATTCCTACTGGCAATAAGTGGAACACGGCTTCTCCAATGAGCCATAAGAAACTATAAAGTCCTGCGAAAAACTGTGATACATCTGCTAAACTTTGTGTTCCATTATTAAAAAAGTTAATTTCACCGATAATATTTCGAAAACCTAATACTAAACCACCACAAATCAGAGCCGGAATTAAAGGGGCAAAAATTTCTCCAAGACTTCCCATAATTTTCTGAATTGGTTTTTGGTTTGTTTTTGCCATACTCTTTACAGCATCTTTGCTCACCCCTTCAATTCCTGCATAAGCGGTAAATTCATTATAAAAGGTAGCTACATCATTTCCAATAATGACTTGATATTGTCCTGCCTGTGTAAAAGTTCCTTTGACGCTTTTCAAATTTTGAATTGATTTTTCATCTGCTTTTTTCGGTTCTGCAAGAACAAAACGCATTCTTGTTATACAATGTGACACCGCTTGAATATTCTCTTTTCCACCGATCAGACGGAGTAATTCTTTGACATCATTTTCATACTTTGCCATACGCTTCTCTCCTTTTCCTTCTCTTAATCTTTCGGTACAAAATGTCATTATTATGCCAAATTTCCTAAGAGGAAATTTACTGTTTCTGTCCTATATTTTGTATCCTTTTTATAACTTGTTTGAACAAGTATAATATATCAAACTTGTTTAAACATGTCAACGCTGTTTCCCTATTTTTTATTACCAAAATTATCGAATTATTTTTGTACATTTTTTCCTATTTATTATTAAGCTTTCCCATTATTCCAATAAAATTTAAAATAAATACAATGATACTTTTTGTCTTATTAAAAAAAGTTAGTTGACATTCTAACTATAGGATTTATAATTAATTTAAGATGTTTAAACAAGTCGAGGTGAGAGTATGCCAAAAGCAAAATATAATAAAATATACGAAGAGATAAAACAGAAAATTGAATCTGGAGAATATGAATTTCAGGAGCTACTGCCTTCTGAATATACGTTAATCGAGGAATATAATTGCTCTCGAAATACGATTCGAAGAGCGATTTCAGAATTAGTAAAAGATGGGTATGTTCAAACATTACAAGGAAAAGGTGTCCGTAATATTTTTCAATCCACAGAACAAACTTCTTTCACTTTAGGTGGAATCGAATCTTTTAAAGAATCCGCACTCCGAAACAATAAAAAAGGAAGCACAAAGGTCTTGCTCTTTACCGAACTTATTGTTGATGAAAAATTATCAAAAAAAACAGGATTTGATGTTGGAAGTGAAGTCTATTATTTACAACGTCTTCACTATATGGATGGAAAACCTTTGATTTTAAATCATAATTATTTTTTAAAATCCGTTGTTTTCGGACTTACAAAAAAAATCGCAGAAAATTCCATTTATGAATATTTAGAAAATGAACTCCACATTTCGATTGTCACAAGTAAACGAATTATGACGATTGAAAAAATGACACAAATCGATGAAAAATATTTAGAATTAGGAGATTATAATTGCCTTGCCGTTGTGACAAGCCAAACTTATAATGATGATGGAGTTATGTTTGAATTCACACAATCAAGACACCGTCCTGACTATTTTCGTTTCCAAGACAATGCTGTTCGCAGATGAGAAGAAAAAACGATGCAAGACACTTTCCTAGATCTTGCATCGTTTTTTCTTGATTTTATTATTTTTTTACTATTTCACTATACTTTCCATACACATCATATTTTTTTCTTGACTTTCTTGATATAAGATGAAAGCCATACTAAACAACAATGGAACGATACTCCACCATACGGTTTGAATTCCAAATAGCGGATATAACAAAGCACTACATAATGCACCCATATGAAATGCTAATAAAGAACCCCCAAAAAACTTTGCTTTTTCTAATTTTTCTTTTCGTTCCTTCTCCTTATTTTCTTCTAATAAATAATATTCTGTAAAGGAAACAACGGTTTGTTTAATATTATTAGTAGAAAAAATAGTGGAACTTGCATATCCTTTTGCTCCTTTAAAAATACACCATTGAAATGCTGTAATAAAAAACATTGGATACAGAGCAACGATTGGATTTATTGTTGTTGGTATCATTCCTAAAAATCCCACAACAACGATCTCTAAAACAATCGTAATCATTTGTATTCTTTTTATTCTTTTTTCTAAAATAGTTGCTAAAATAATTGCAATCACATAAATGATACAGGCACCCAATCGAATGGCTACTTCTATAAAACTTCCTCCGACTAAATCGCGGATCAATCCTATCAAATTGGCTGTCTGTGCAGAGCCAAACACATTAAATCTTGCTAAAATTGCATAAATCCCTAAAAATCCGCCACATACTGCCATCGTATGGTGAATGTAAACATCCAGATTTCTTTGTTTCATTTTTCTTCTTGTCTCCTGCCTTTCTATCATTACAAAATAAATAAACTATGATAAACGCATCCACTCACAAGATCATTGATTCCATTTTATTTATGGATATAACAACAACAGCCTTTTTAACACTTTCTATGATTTTTCTCTCCAAGCTCTCGAATTACTTCGCTTGAAGCCTGTGACATTTTTTGAAAAATTTCAAATATCTTTTCTTTTTCTTCTTCATCTAACTGCTCGATTAATCTACGATTCCATTCTTCACGGATCTCATATAGACGTTTAATCGCAGGCATAGCATCATTTGTAATATAAAGGTGTCTCATACGTTTGTCAGAACCATCGGCTACTGTTTCCACATACCCTTGATCCACTAATTTTTGAACAGCTTTTGTAACCGTTCCTTTATCGTATCCCCCAAGTTTTGCTAGATCACACATAGAAATCCCATCATTTTCAAAAATCCTCAACAAAAAAAATTGTTGTCCACTTCTTATTAATTCCTCTTCTAATTGAATATCAAAATATCGATTGGTATTTCGATATAATAAAGAAATATACTTTACAAAAGAATCTTTCATAGTCTCCTCCTATGTTTTGTCCATCTGCTCATTCTAGTATGCTCTTTGTGTATCTTTTCCTCATTGTTAAAAGAAACATTTGTCTTTTCATTTCACTGAATGTATTTTACGCCTTTATAGTTGAACAGTCAACATTGTCCCGCCCATTTTATATATTTTTTATATATTTTATCAATATTTGCCAGTTTTTATTTGGTATCTTTTATTTTTTATCATATTTAAACGATAAAAACGATGAAAAGCACGCTTTGCGTGCTTTTCTCTATTACATTTGTTGTTGTAAACGATCCAAAGCATACATGGCTGCCCCTGTAGCTCCTACAATCTCTGGTTCTGGACAAATATATAACTTGGCTCCAATTTTTTCTTCTACGGCGCGAACGACTCCCGGGTTTTTGGCAACCCCACCAGTCATCATATATTCGCCTTCCATACCAACTCTCTTTAATAAAGAAAATGATTTATTGGCAATGGCACGACAAATTCCATTTGCAATATCTGTCTTTTCTTTATTATTAGCAATTAAAGAAATAACTTCGGATTCTGCAAATACAGAACACATACTTGTAATCTCAATATCTTCTGTAGATTGTAAAGCAATCGTTCCAAGTTCACTAATATCCACTTCTAATGTTCTTGCTATCATTTCAAGAAAGCGACCTGTTCCAGCGGCACATTTATCATTCATAACAAAATCGATGACTTCGCCTTTATCGCTTAACTTAATTCCTTTGCTATCTTGTCCACCAATATCCAAAATTGTGCGGATCTTTGGATTAAAATAATGAGCCCCTCTTCCGTGACAACTAATTTCTGTAACCGTTTCATCGGCATAAGGGATACTAACACGACCATATCCAGTTGATACAATCCAAGAAATATCCTCTCGTTTTAATCCTGCTTTTTCTAATACTTCTTTTAAAATTTTATCTGCACTTTCTCCTGATTTTGCTCCTGTTCTCACAACAGAAAATGCTTTTATCTTTCGATCTTGATCCATAATAACCGCATTGGTTGATGTAGAACCACTATCAACACCCATGACGTACATTGTTCCTTGTCCTCCTACTTTTGGTACTTTTTTCATTCCTTTATTTAATGACTCTAAAAACGCTTCGATTCTCGTTAAAATCTGTCCATAGCTTTGTTTTGTATAATCAGTTTCCAATAACAGCATTGGTTTTGTAATCACATCTTTTAACCAAGCATATTCATAGGAGTAATTATCACAAAATTGTACCGTATGATAAATAATTCCATCAACACTTTCTGCATATTGTTTTAACAGTTCATCACGGTTAGAAGCTTCTTCCATTCTCATACAAGGGAATTGGCTTAACAATCCTCTTGCATATCCGCGCAACACATTTTCCTCGTCTAAAAGTAATTTTCTTACAAGTCCTGTACAAGTGACATCAAATGTTACATGAACATTTCGTTCCTCTAAAATTCTTTTAATGCTGTCATTGGCTCTTGCACCGACAATCCCAATATTAAGAGCATCCTCTTTTCTAGCAATGGATTGTTCTTCTTGACGTTTCTTTATCAGCTCTTTTAATTTATTTTCATCGAACTTCTTTCCTGAAAATTCTTCATACGCACGAATCATATCTCGAATTCTCTGCTCATAGAGCACAACGCCTGCGTCTTTTGTAATTCTTGGCGTATCTAACATATAAATGAACTTATCTGGCATTTTTTCTTTTAATACATCATAAAGTCTACGAATACTATCACAGCAAGTCGTCAACACAATGCCTTCATACTCATTCATAAATACATCTTCTAATAACCCTTTTGTAAAGCTACAAATATTTGGATGCATTAAAATATCCGCCTGATTAAAATTTGTAACTTCAGGTTCCATTCTCTTCATTTCTACACCCATTGCTTCAAATACTTCAATGGGAGCATATTTGCAAATATAACCTAACATGATTTTCCCTCTGATTCTATTAATTCTAAAAATGCCTCAAGTCTTGTTTTAATCTGACCATCATGGCTGTTTCTCTTATCGATTCCATCTCCATCTAATATGAGCATAGGAATATTCTTTTCTTTCATCTTTTCTTTCAATAAAATACTGCCACCAGAGGCTTGTTTACAACCCCAGTGACAAAAATGGATAATAGCATCTGGTTTTAACTCATCCACTAATGTTCCGATCATATCCGCCTTATGAGAATAAGAACCATTATATAAATTATTTAAAATCTTTTTGGCAAGAGCTTTAAATGGATCACTCTCATCAAGTTCTCCTCTAAAGTCAATAATAATATCACTAGCTGTTACTTGATACTTATCGCTACTATTAAAATACTGGCGTAAACTTTCTTGATAAAATGGCAACAAATGAACCCAAAGAATTCTCTTTCCTTCAAAAATAGGATAGGTCTTAATATCTTTAATCATAAAACGAACGAGATCCAAAAATTCTTGTCTTCCCATCATTAAATGAGTTCCCATCATTAAATAAAGCTGACTAATCAGCTCTCCTGGATAATAATGCTTTTGTTGTAATTCTAAAAATCGCATTAATTCTTTTCTCGTTTCATTTTCAATTCGAATGGTTTCTTTTAGTTTTTCCATATCAAATTTCTTTTGAAAACGAACTTCTAATTCCTTTGTGAGAGTTTTTAACTGCTCTGCTAAATAAGCAATTGAAGCCTCATCACATGCATAAGGAATATCTAAAAATGTAAAAGGAACTCCCTTTTTCTTTTCTAAATATCGGAAGGTATTTAAATTCCCATCACAAGAAAGGGATGTGGTCACTGCGTAAACAGGTTTTGGAATCACTCCACTATCAACAGCTCCCACAAATGTTTTATGATAAGAACAAAGAGTTGGCGCAATACCTGTATTTTGTGCGTAATCAATAAAATGATCTTCTAAATGATACCCTGTTAAATAACAAGAGAGACATTCGATAGAAAGTGTATTTAAGCCAAAACATTCCATAATTTCACATGGTGCAAAAATATTAGACCATACATAGCTTTTTTCATTTCCTAAAGAATCTGCTACCATTGACATCATCATGGCTTCTAGCTTTTGATATCCTTTTGAAATATTTCTCTTTGGTAAAAGTTTCGTTTTCAATTTATTGGCTTTAAATCCAAGAACCATTTTTGAAAAACTGTTCTCTGGATTTTCAATTGCCTCATTTCGTACGTAGTCAATATACTTATCTACAACTGACAACTTCGTCACCATCCTTTTTCACTTCGTTTCCATACCTATATCCTAATTCTACCCTTCTTTTCTTTCTTCACACCCGCTTTCATATAGTGTAAGAAAATATAAAATAGTATAGCACAATCTCAAAAGAAATCCAAATTTTACATTTTATGATTTAAAATGACAAAACAATAAGAGAGGTTATTGTATCTTTCATTACCTTCATAAAAAGAAAAGAGCTACTTTACTCTTACTTTACAAATATATTTTTTATTATTTTCTGTATAATCTACAATCGTTGTAACACCTTTATTAATCGAAGGTATGTTATTGAGAAAAGATATTTTTATGATATAATAAAATTATAAGAAAGGAAGTGTGAGTGCCGATTATGGAAGAGATGCGGAGGGATAAACAGGAGTTATCGAATCACGTTCGGAGACTAATTAATTCAGATTTAGATCTTAGTTATGATACAGAAGCAAAAAATTTATTTGGAAATAAAGAAGTATTAAGTGTCATTGCCAAATATGTGATACCAGAAGTCAAAGACTATTCTTATGAAGAAATAGCGGCCATGATTGGAAATGTGAATATCTCAAAGGAAGAAGTCGCTGTCAATGGACCAATCGAGAGGCTAGAAAGCGAAAGTAAATACGTAGGAGAAAAAACGATATTCTATGATATAAAGACGACCATTCATACGAACGATGGTGCGATTGAACTTATTTTAAACGTAGAGATTCAAAGAAGAGCAAATCCAGGATATAATTTGAAAATGAGGGGCAGTTATTATGTTTCAAGAGCTTTTTCTGAGCAATTAAAAGATATTTCAGATGATGCAAGTTATGATAAGTTGAAGAAAGTGTATAGTGTTTGGATTGTATCGAATTCGCCAAAAGAAGAAATTGTGAAGTATTCTTTTATGAATACAAAGACACGAACCATTGATCCAAAGAACGATCCGTTTAGTTTGATTATGATTTATCTTGGAAAACAACAATCAAAAAAGAAAGTGATCCGCTATATCAAAGCCTTATTTGAACGAGATATGGATTATTTGAAGAAATATTATCATATTAATGAAGAGATGGAAAGGAGTATGGAGAGTATGTGTAATTTAAGTGAAGGTATTCGAGAAGAAGGAAGAAAAGAAGGAAGAGAAGAAGGAAGAGAGGAAGGAAGAGAAGAAGGAAGAGAAGAAGGTCTCTTACTAGCAGCAAAAAAGATGATAAAAAAAGGGATGTCAATAGATATAGTAGCAGAAAGTTTGGAAATATCAAAAGAAGTAATTGAGCAATATTTAAAAAATGAGTAGAAATTAGGAATAGGTGTTGGTAAAGGCACTTTTGAAGAAAGATATTAATAGAGTAATTCGATCAAGACATCTTTTTATTGATGAATTGGTGGATAGAGTTTCAGTAACTCTATGTTACGATAAGTCAGTGAGGAAATGTCTATTTTAGAATAGATAGAATATTCTGATTGGACTGCAATTACAAAAAGAAATGAGAAAAATGATGTTTATTGAATAAAGCAGTATATGTCATTTCAAGTATTAGCAAAGGAAATCATAGATGAGTTTGTTCAGAGAATATGGGTGAATAAAAATGGAGAAATACAAGTAGAATGGAAGTTTCAAGATCTGTTCTTGAAATGAGAATTACTTATAAGAGCAGAGGGTATCGTTTCTATAGAAATAGGGATCAGAGAAGGATAGTGTAAACTTTTATTCGGTTTTAGTAGATAACTGAAAAAAGTACAATATGTTTCTAGCAATGCATTGAGTAAGCCCCAATAAAGGAAAACTGGCTTATAAATACGTCATATTACTTTGAACCCGAAGATAAATTTACACTATCTTTAGAAATTTGAAATCTTTACAAATTATAGATAATACAATATATTATAAATAGAAAAAGAAACAATCGCCCACAAGGGGCTGACCTCAAAAAAAGTGTAGTAGAAAAACCACCCTATCAACGGCCAAGTATCTAGGGTGGTTTTTCTATGCTTAAAATATTATTTTATCACAGGATTATTTCCATAGTTATTTTATGATTAACAAAAATTGGTGTATAAAAATCTCATTTCCAAAAACTATATTGACAATTTTCACAAGACAAAAAAGAATTTTGTGACTGAGGAAGAGTTTTAGAAGTTATTAGTATTCTGTCACAATCAGCAAATTTAAGCACAACTGAGCCCCTATAAGGGCGAATCTTGTGCTATTGCGTCTGTCCTTTAAAAAATAAGAGCAGAATACTTAGAACTTCTTAACTCTGTATTGTGGAACAAAATCTTTTTGAACTGTGAAAATTGTCTTGATACACTTCTAAAATAATCTTTTTATTCACATTCTATGACATTTTTTACTATTTTATCCACTTTTTGATCCCGTAATATGTTCCATCTTACAAATAACGATACAAGACCATTTAAAACTGCACTAATCAATAAAACAATACTCACATGGCTCCACTCCAACACATTTCCAAGAAGGACTTGTCCAATAGGAACGGTTGCTGTTGCTACCGCCGTTGATAATGCACTCACTTTTCCTAGCATATGAGAAGGAATCGTTTCCTGAATATAAGTAAGGGTTACAATGTTCCCAACTCCTAAGCAGAACATAATAATCATTCCACCAATGGCAAAGATAGCCACACCTATCATAGATTTCGAAAAGAACACAACTGCCACTGTCATACCAAGCAAAGCAACGCTCATTGGATAATTCCAAAGATATACTTTTTGAAATGGAAACCATTTCGTCGCTATCGCAAGTAAAATTCCACTGAATAAAGAACCTAATACAATAATCCCTTCTACCGTTCCATAGACTTCTGATGGCACTTGAAAGAGTAGGTTCATGACATAAGGTAGTACAATCGTATTCACTGGAACAATGCAAATATTATAAAGTGCATAGGATAAAATAATTCCAAACACAACCATATATTGTTTTTTTACAACTACAGCGGTCTTTCCCATTTCCAAATAAGAACTTTTTAAAGAAATTGGAGTCTGCTTTTCCTTTTTTTGAAATGGCATAACAAGAAAACATTCCATAATAGCAGAAAGCAAGAAACTAATGGCATTTAAAATAACAATCCATCGAATTCCAAATAAGCCATAGAGCATTCCAGCTACTACTGGTCCTAAAATGTTAGCCCATGCCCCTACTTGGCTCACACAACTATTGGCAAATTTTAATCGTTCTGGCTCTACAATCTCTGGTAAACAAGAGGTAACGGCTGGTGTATAAAGAGTTGCTGCCACCGATAATAATATCATAACAGCTCCTGCTACAATAACAGAACTTCCATCCCCTTTTAAGTAAACTCCATAACTAAATAAAAGAATAAAACATAAAAAGTCCAAATAAATCATAATTTTCTTTTTACTTAATTGATCGGCAAACTGTCCTGCAATTGGAGCACAGAAAATATATGGCAAAATAGAAAGTGCTAATATATTTCCATAAATGGCAGGACTTCCTGTCAATTCCAATAAATAAAGAGATAAACAAAACCTTTGAATTGCATTCCCAAATAGACTAATAATCTGTCCAATAAGTACGAGTCTAAAATTTCTTTTTAACTTCATTTTTCGTTCCTTACACCTTTCTTCTATAACGCCTTCTTTCCTTACTTTTTATCACGAATCCATATGGTCTATGATGATATTTTTTTCAACAAAGAATAATCCGTACAGATTGGATAGCCTTTTTCTTTGTTCATCATTAAAGTTGCTTCTATCTCATATAAATTTCGAAGATTTTCTACTGTAATCACATCTTTTGGACTTCCTTCAAATAGGACACTTCCTTTTTTCATACCAATAATATGATCCGCAAACTTTGCTGCATGATTGAGTTCATGGATTACCATAATAATTGTAGTTCCTTCTTCTTTATTTAACTTTTGTAATAATTCTAAGATTTCTAATTGATGGGCCATATCAAGGTATGTGGTTGGTTCATCTAATACAAGGATTTCTGTCTTTTGTGCCAATGCTAATGAAATCCAAACACGTTGTCTTTGTCCTCCTGATAACGCTTCCACCCGTTTATTTTGTAATGCAAGCACTCCTGTCTTTTCCATCGCCCAAACAATAATTTCATGATCTTCTTTTGTTAAACTGGACATCGGTTTTTGATATGGAAAACGTCCATAAGCAACTAAGTCTTTTACTAAAATTCCTTCTGGAACAAGAGGGCTTTGAGGGAGAATTGCCATCTTTTTTGCAATCTCTTTTTGGGCCATCTTCTTTAAATTAGCACCATTTAATAAGATTTCACCGCGTTTTGTCGGTAAAATTCTTGATAAGGACTTTAATAACGTTGATTTTCCGCAACCATTTTGTCCAATCATCATTGTGATCTTTCCTTTTGGAATAACAAGATCGGCTTTTTCAATGATGATAGTATCTTGATATCCCGCTTGTAAATCCTTTATTTCAATACTCATTTTTTTCTCCTATTTCTTACACTTGTCTGCTCTTTTTTCCATTTCCATTTTATTTTCTACGCCTTATCTTTTATCATTAAGTAAATAAAGTATGGCACTCCAAGAATGGATACGACAATACCAACTGGTATTTCTAATGGTGAAAATAAATTTCTCGCTACTGTATCTGCAAAAATTAAAATAATTCCACTAATGCAAGCCGACATTAAAAGCATAATCCGATGGTTGGAACCAAAGATTTTTTTTGCAATCTGTGGCCCTAATAGTCCTAAAAATGCAATATTACCTGCAACCGATGTGGCAAGTCCAGCCAATATAGCTGATAGGGCTAAAAATACGATCATTTCTTTTTGTACGGATACACCAAGGCCTGTTGCCAATTCATCTCCAAGCCCCATAACGTCAAGAGTACGGCTTTTGAATAAGACAACTAAAATCAAAAGAAAAATGAGCGGCGCTGTAACAGCAATATAAGTCCAGTTACTTCCCCAAAGACTTCCATTTGTCCAAGTGAGCACTTGGTTATAATCTCCTTTTGACATATTCAGTTGATAAAAAGAAATAATGGCTGTAATTCCTGCATTAATTCCAACACCTGTTAAAATAAATCGCACAGGTGTCACTCCTTTTTTATAGGCAAATAAGTAAATAAGAGCTACGGATAGCATAGCTCCAATCATAGCAATGATTGGCATAATAACTGCTGTTGAAGTAGAAATAGCGGAATAATATTCTGTCGTCTTTGCAGAAATAAAAAGAACAACCGCTAAAGCAGAACCTGCATTAATTCCAATCATCCCAGGCTCTGCTAAAGGATTTCTTGTAATGCCTTGTAAAATTCCTCCTGATACCCCTAATCCGCTAGCTACAATAATAGCAAGACAGATTCTTGGAAGTCGAATTTGGAAAATAGTGAAATTTTGCATCTTATTTCCATTACCAAATAATGTCTCTATGACTTCAAGGGGTGTCATAGAATAGCTTCCAATCATTAATCCAACAATAAACGCTATCACTAAAAGGAGAATACAAACAAAAATACCGATCGTTTTTTTCGTTTTCCATGAAGCTTTTTTCATTTATCGATTCTCCTTTCTTACAAGTAATAAAAAGACTGGAACACCAATACAAGCAGTAAAAAGTCCTACTGGCAATTCATAAGGTGCGATTAAGGTTCTTGCCAATATATCAGCAACAACTAAAATAACACTTCCCCAAAGAAAAGAAAGTGGCATTAATTTTCGATAATCATTTCCAATTATTTTTCGGATAATATGGGGAATAAAAAGTCCAACAAACCCAATATTTCCTGCTACGGAAACACAAAGTCCACAAATTGGAATTAAGAATAAAATCGTATAAAATTTTATTTTTTCTGGTGATACACCAAGCCCAATGGCTACTTCATCTCCTAGATTTACTAAGTTAATTTTGCCTGACATACAAAGAGAAAGAATTGTGAAAATCCCTCCTACAATGGCTAAAAAGCCAACTTGTAACCAGTTTGCTTGACGAAATCCTCCTGCAATCCAAAAAGCCAACTCTTGTGAACGATTTCCTAATAAAGCGATAACGGAAGCAAGGGATAAGAAAAAGGTACTAAGAGCGGTTCCCGCTAATAAAATTCTTGAAATACTTTGATTCGAATCACTTTTCATGCTAAATAACAAAATAAGTCCTCCACTAATCAGTGCACCGAATAATCCCATAAAAAAATTTCCATAGATCCCGCCAATGACAGGACTGATGGATGAAATTGCTACGGCTAAGGTAGCTCCTTGTGTTATTCCCATAATCGATGGTTCTGAAACTGGGTTTCTCATAACACCTTGCATCATAGCTCCTGTTAGAGCTAACATTCCACCAACAAGAAGGGCACTCAACATTCGTGGTGCCCTTACTTCTCTTATTAACTGCTGATTCATTCCACCATCATAATGGAAAATCGCATTATAAATTTCTTCTATTGAAATGTCCTTTGCTCCAATACTAAGGGAAGCAAGCACGGCTATGATTAATCCAAGTAAACCAACGATTGTCAAAATGACAACTCTCTTATTCATTTACTTTCTCCATAAGTGATACTACTTCGTCTAAAAACATTTCACGTCCAATGCAGCTATATCCCATGTTAAAGTATGGGCTAGATGGAAGTTCTACAACATGACCATCTTTTACTGCTCTCATATTTTTATAAACACTATTTTGATGAAGTGCTTCAAAATCAGAATCTGTTCCAACAACAAATAAATAATCAGCATCGATATCAGCAAGACCTTCATAAGAAATAACTGGTAAGCTGATGTTTTCCTGTGTTGGCATGTTTTCAGGTTTTTGAAGTCCCATATCTTCATAAAGGATGCTTCCAATTCCTGCTGCATCAAATACATAAAGCTGTCCACCACTTGCTAACATAGCAAGGTATGTTGTATCTTCTCCATATGTCTTACGGATAGATTCTCCTACTTCTTTTGCTTTTGCTTCATATTCTTTTAACCAAGTGTCTGCTGTTTCTGTTTTATTCATTAACTCTGCAAAAGAGCTCACATCTTCTTTCCAATCTGTCTGAGCTAATTGAATCATAACAGTTGGTGCGATTTCTTTTAACTGATCATACATTTTTTCTTGAACACTAGAAATAATAATTAAATCTGGATCTAACTCTAAGATACCTTCGATATCCATTGTATCTTGCATGCTATAACCTAAGATTTTTGCTCCTTTTAATACATCTTCTAAATAAGATGGGAATTTTGTATAATCATATGCATCAGAGTTTGCTGTTCCAACAACGGAATATCCAAGAACGGATAAAATATCACTGTTTCCACTTAAATCGACAATTCTCTGTGGATTTGCTGGAATCTGAACTTCTCCTTTTGCATCTTTAATTGTCACTGTTTCAGAAGATTGTTGTTCTACTGTTTGATCTCCTGTTTTATCTTCTCCTTTTGAAGAGCTATTTCCACAACCCACAAGTGCTGCAACAGCAAGGGCTGATACTGTTAATAGTGCAAATAATTTTTTTCTCATATCATTTCTCCTTTTGTGTTTCTATACTTTCACATTATCTTTTAACAGTTTTCCTAAAAAGCATACAATCTATACTTTTTATACACTTTGGTTAGTTCTCTCTAACTTTCGTGAATTATAGCAGAACTCATTTCTTATGACAACACCTTCAACTTTTTTCATTATTTTATCATCTAAATTCATTATTTTATTGCTATGGATTCTTTCTTCCTTTATACTATTCTTATACGAATTACTGAACGATTGCTATCTCTATAAAAAACTATTCTTCCTATGAGATAATCGCTTCTATGAGATAACAGAGAGATAGCAGAAAAATATTGATAAAAAGGAGAATCAAAAATGATACACACCGTTCATTGCCCTTCTGAATTTCGCAATGCAGTTTTGCAAGAACTTGGATTTTCACCAAAATCTTACCCATTTTATACCCTTTATCAAAACGAAAAAAAGAGAGAAAACGGACATTATCTTCTCTTTGAACGCCCTAATTACTACGACTTTGGAATTGCGGACTATTCCATCGATCACCCTTTTGCCATTGAATTTCAAAATGAAGATTTATGTATGCGATTCGGAATTGTATATGAAGGCACGACAAAATTTCAATTGCAAAATCAACCTGTTTCCTCTTTCTCTCCTTCTTCTTTCTTTGTTATCGAAAAAAATATCATTGGAAAGCAAGTTTGGAAACGAGGGCAACACTTTCACGGCATGGAAATTTCCATTTATCCTGCCTATTTTGAAGAGGTGATAAAACCGCTTTTTCCATTGGACTTCTTTTCTAATTTTGAGGAAAATTATACGTATCATTACCTTCCTTTAGAAATCCACACGGTATTTCATCGCCTCTTAAAATTGGCAGAAACCGATCAACTAAATCCTTTACATTTAGAATCTGCTCTTTTACAATGTATCGCTATTCTTGCGCAAAACATCCAACATTCAAAAGAGAATGCTTTTGCAAATCAACGTTATTATGAAAAGATTCTAATTGGAAGTAATCGCTCCTTATCCTTCCATGCGGAAGATATTCGCAGTATCCAAAAGGCTCACGATATTTTATTGAATAATATTGCCAATCCACCTACCATAGAAATGTTAAGTAAAGAATTGCTCATTAGTACCCAAAAATTAAAAGCTGGTTTTTCTCACTTTTATCATATGACAATCGGGGAATTTTCTACTTCTTTAAAGATGTCTACTTCTGCCACCTTACTTTGTACAACCGATCTCTCAGTGGCAGAAATAGCCAAGCAAGTAGGTTACACTTACCCAAGTAACTTTATTAAAAAGTTTCAACAAACCTATAGCTGTACCCCTTTAAAATATCGAGAGCGAGAACGGAACTCTTAAAAAGTTCCATTTTCATAAACTAAGTTTCCACTCACATAAGTTTTTAATACTGGAATTTCCCCTAATTCGTAAGGATTTATTTCAAATGGATTTTCTCCTAATACGACAAAATCCGCAATCATTCCTTCTTTTATTTGTCCTTTCTTCTCTTCCTCAAAGGACGCATAAGCACCACCTTTCGTAAAGCTATCGATGGCTTCTTTTACGGTTAATGCTTCTTTTTCCAAATAAGGAGGTACTGTATGAGCGATGTTTTGTCTTGTGATGGCGCATTGAATTCCCCTCATCACAACAGGCTCTTCCACAGGGGCATCGGAACCATTGGAAATCGTAATTCCTTTTTCTAATAAAGATTTTGCCTGATAACTGGTGGAAGCTAATTCCTCCCCCACTCTCTCTTTTACAATATGAATGTCATAATCGAGGAAAATAGATTGTAAATAGACATGAAGTCCTAACTCTTTTATTTTCTCGATTTGATCGGGTCTTGTAATTTGACAATGTACAATTCCATGACGATGGTCTTCTCTTGCTTCTTCTTTTAATGCCTTCTCATAAGCCAATAAAATATGATCTAAAATTCCATCGCCGATAGAATGAATGGCAATTTGCATTCCATTTTGATTGGCATAAGAGCACATCTCATCGAATTGTTGTTGACTGTAGACTGGGATTCCTCTTGTATCCTTTTGATCCGCATAAGGACGACTTAAATACGCAGTTCTCGCCCCTAAAGAACCATCTCCTAATAATTTTAATGGACCATTTTTAAAAAACATATCTCCTCTTTTATGATTGCCTTCTTCTACAAATTGTTTCAAATCTTTGAGAGTTGTAAAATGTACTTGTTCATTGATTCGAACGTTTAATTTCTTTTCTTCTCTTAACTGCTCTATGGCTTCCATTACATTATGATAATCTACATTGGAAAATGTGGCATAATCGTCGCTTTGAACCGAAGTAACCCCATAAGAATTGAGTCTTTCACAAGCAAGTAAAATCATCTCTTTCATTTCTTCTACTGTAACTTTTGGAAGTTTTTCATACACTAAGTTCAACGCATTTTCACAAAAGATTCCTAACGGTTCTCCTTGCTCATCTACTTCAAAATGTCCTCCCTCTACTTGTTCCGTCTCTTTTGTCACACCTATGACTTCTAAAGCCTTTGAGTTGACAATACAAATATGCCCACAGGCACGAGTAATGCAAATTGGATATTCTGTAGAAACTTGATCGAGATCATAGCGATTTGGAAATCGATTTTCATCTTCAAAATAATCATGGTTAAAACCTCTTCCTTTGATCCACATCCCTTTTTTTAACATACCACTTTCTTGTCTTTGTTTTAAATATTCTTTTAAGTAGCTTATCATCTCTTTCATCGTTTTTGTATGTTTTGATAATTCTGCCATAGAAAGGGCGCTCCCTAAATTTAATAAATGCATATGAGAATCGTTAAAACCTGCACACACAAATCTTCCTTGTAAATCCACAACTTTATCGACTTGTTTTTCTATCTCTTTTCGTTTCTCTTCGTTCTCCTCACTCCACATACCTACACTTTGGAAAACACCATCTTCTACTATGAAATAATCTGCAAAAGTTTCTCCTGTATAGATCGTCCCATTTTTATAAACAACTTTCATGTTCTTCTCCTTTTTCCTATTGTACTTTTTCTTCTATTCTTTCTTTGATGGATATTTTTTACACACTGAAAAGCACAATTTTGAACTTCTCACGTTCCTATAACACAAAAAGACTATCCTAAAAGAAATCTCCTTTTATTATACTGGATTCTTTCTTTTAAGATAGTCTTTTCTTAACATTTTTTATTGTATTTTCCTTTTTCCTTATTTACTCTGATTACTTTTTACTTGTTCCTTCTAAGAATTATTTATAAAACACTATGTTTTGGAATTCCATTCTCATATTCAATGTTACATTCTCCTTGAATCAGTGGGAACAAATATTGAATCATAGCTTCTGTCACATCATGTCCATTTTGGTGGATAAAATGCTCGGGAACCTTTTTTTCATAGTTAGCTACTTCCTCCACTGGAACTGCTGTATACATCACTTCATATGGTTCCTCCTTTTTTCGAATCACAGAAGCCATCATACCATTTTGACATTCTAATACACATTCACAGGCTTTTTCACCGAGCATTTTGGATTCTATTAAGTCGGTTTTACTTACAAGATGCCCACTACATCTTTGCATTAAACTTAATTCAATTGCCCGCACCTTACAACCTATCTGTTTTCTCACCTCTTCTGCCAAAATATTGGATACTCCAGAAATATACGAATGTCCAAATTCATCCACCTGTCCATTTTGTATCGTTTCTGAAATATAATGCCCATCCTCATCTTGGATTCCTTCACTGACAGCAATTAATACTGCATTTTTTTCTCTTAATTTCTCCTTCACATCTTCTAAAAAAGAAGTGAGAGAAAAACTTTTTTCACATAAATAAATGAGATCAGGCCCATTACCATCCCCAAGTCTTGCAAGAGCAGCTGCCCCCGTTAGCCATCCAGTATTTCTTCCCATCACTTCCACAATGGTTACTGCTTTTGTTTGATAGACAGAACAATCTCTTTCTAGTTCTGCAAATGTGGTAGCTACATATTTTGCAGCAGAGCCAAATCCTGGACAGTGATCGGTATGTACTAAATCGTTATCGATAGTCTTTGGTGCTCCAACGACTTGTATGTCTGTTATGTTATGCTGTTTACAATAATTCGAAAGCTGATAAACGGTATCCATAGAATCATTTCCTCCGATATAAACAAAATATCCAATTTCATTTTTTCGTAGAACTTCTATAATCCGTTTTATCATACTTTCTTCGTTCTCTTTCATTTTTCTTCTACAAGAACCAAGATAGGAAGATGGAGTTAAGGAAAGACGCTCTCTTTCTTCTGCTTTAAAAAAAATACTCTTTAAGTCCACAAAGTTTTCTTCTAATATTCCTTCGATTCCATTTTTTGCTCCTAAAATCCGATCCACCTTTGAACTTTTCATCGCATACTCTATGACTCCTACAAGAGTGGCATTGATAACAGCAGTTGGACCACCAGATTGGGCTACAACCAAATTTTTCATTTTCTTCCTCATCCCTTATTAAGCGAAATTTTTGATATGTTCCACTTCCAACTCATGAATTCTCTCTACTTTTGGAGCAGAACCACCACCTGCAAATTCACACTCTAACCAAATATCCACAAGACATTTTGCGAGTTCTTTTCCTACTACTCGCTCTCCAAGACACATGATCTGCGCATCATTGCTCTTTCTTGCTCGTTGTGCAGAAAATGGATCATGGCATACGGCAGCCCGAACCCCTGGAACTTTATTGGCACAAATACTCATGCCAATTCCCGTTCCACAAAGTAAAATACCTCTTTCATAATGTCCATTTGCAATTTCATCGGCTACTTTATAAGCGACGTCTGGATATAAGACAACTTCTCCTTTTTCTGCCCCAAAATCGTCCACTTCATGTCCTTGTTCTTTTAAATGTTCTACAATAATCATCTTTAAATCAAATGCTGCTTCATCACAACCAACTGCAATTTTCATTTTATTACCCTCCCTTTTTATTCAAGTTTTTAAGAGATCGTTCCTAACATATCCCTTTCCATTTTTCCTATTCCTTTTGTAACAAAAGACCCTTTTTCAAGTGTTCTTTTTCTCTTTAGGAAAGATTTGCTGCCATAGCATCTGCCATAGAGTTTAAAATAATATAACAAGAAGTCGCTCCTGCATCTAATACACCTCTTGAACGTTCCCCTAATCGACTCGAACGTCCAAATTTTGCCACCATATCTTTTGTAGAGTTTTTTCCAAGTTCTGCTGCTTCTTTCATATTTTGCAACGCTTCTTTTAATGATAATCCATTTTTCTCCGCTTCTTTTAACGCATCTACTGCGGGACTCAATGTGTCCACAAGTGTTTTATCCCCAACTTGTGCTTCCACAATCTCTTGTAATCCATGTAATCCTGCCTCTAGCATAGCACCTAATTCTTTGACCCCGATCTCTTCATAGTCTTCCCCAGCGGCTGCCATATCCATAAAAATCGTGCCATAAATTGGTCCCATAGAACCTCCGATTTCCGAAAATAAAATCGTTCCTAATTCATCAAGTCCTTCTGTAAAAGTAATAGCACCATCTAAAAAACGCTTTTCAAATAGACTAAAACCTTTATTCATATTCATTCCATGATCCCCATCACCAATGAGTCCATCCACTTCACCTAAATAGGCTTTATTTTCTTGAATCCCCTTTACCATAGCTGATAACACAAGATTGCCTTCCTCGTTTTTAAAAACTTCCATACCGATTCTCCTTATTTTTTGTCCCACAATCTACATCTGCTTTAATCCCATACTGTTTGCTGGCATATCGATCAATTCTTTTAATTCCTCATCTAATTTCATAATGGTAAGAGTTGCCCCCATCATCTCTAAAGAAGTAAAATAATTACCAACATAGGCTTTATATGTCTGAATTCCTTTTTCCTTTAACAGACGATCGATTTCATCGTATAAAACATACAGTTCCATCACTGGTGTTGCACCAAGTCCTGACACTAATACGACAACTTCATCCCCTGACTCAAATGGATAATCTGGTACGACAATATCCACCATTCTCTTTGCCATTTTATCCGCTGTCTCTAATTGGCATACTTCGATTCCCGGTTCTCCATGATGTCCGATTCCAACTTCCATTGTTCCATCTTCAATAGTAAAGTTCGGATGCCCCACCGCAGGCAGTGTACATGGTGTCAATCCAATGCCAACACTTCTTGTATTGTCAATCGCTTTTTGTGCCGCTGCAATGACTTCGTCTAAGTCTCCACCTTGTGCCGCCTTTGCTCCGCCAACTTTCCACATGAGCACTTCTCCAGCTACTCCACGGCGTTTTTCTCTCTGATCTTTTGGTGCAGAGGCCACGTCATCATTGGCAACAACCGTTTTCACTGTAATACCTTGTTTTTTTGCCATTTTCACTGCCATTTTCACATTCATGTTATCCCCAGAATAGTTTCCATATAGGCAAGCAACTCCTTTTCCTTGATCCGCTACTTTTGCTGCATCAAGAAAGGCCGCTGCCGTTGGAGAAGAACAAATTTCCCCAACTGCCACAGCATCACAAAGGTTTTCTCCACAGTATCCAATAAAGGCTGGCTTATGCCCAGAGCCTCCGCCTGTGATCACTCCAACTTTTCCTTCTTTTCTATGTTTGGCTTTTACTACTCGCTTATTTTCTGTTCCTTCTACAATATCACTATGTGCCTTTAAAAATCCTTGTAACATTTCATCTACAATGTTATCTGGATCGTTCATAATTCTTTGCATAACTTCCCCTCCTATGCCTCTAATTCTGGAACTAATACGACTTTCATCGCTCCATCTTTTCCTGTTTTTGCGAACTCGAATCCTTCTTCCCATTTTTCTAATGAAAACTTATGGGTCACAATACCATCGGTTGGAAGTGTTCCATTGCCAATCCATTCAATTACGGTATCATAGCAGAATGGGCTTAAATGAGAACCTAACAAATCTAACTCTTTTCTATCAGAAATAATGCTCCAGTCTACGGTTACTGGCTGGCCAAAAACAGAAAATTCTACAAATCTTCCCATCTTACGAATGGCGTCTAATCCTTGTTGTACACTAGATGGATGTCCTGTTGCCTCTATGTAAATATCACAACCATATCCATTGGTTAACTCTTTAATTTTTGCCACCACATCTTCTTTTGCAGGATTCATAACAATATCCGCTCCAAACTCTTTTGCCTTTGCTAATCGAGTTTCATTCATGTCGAGTACAATAAAGCATTTTGGATTTGCTTGACGAATCGCACCTACCATACCAAGTCCAAGTGTTCCCGCTCCCGATAATACAACTACATCTGTTGTCTTTACCTGCGCCCGTTCTACACAGTGGAAAGAACAAGCATATGGCTCAATAAGAGCTGCTTTTTCAATTGGCATATCCGCAGGAACCATGTAAGGAAGGGCTTCTTTTGTCAACTTCACATACTCTGCCATACCTCCATTGACATTATTTTGGAATCCAAATAAATCATGTTTTTCACACATCCAATGTCTTCCTGTTTTACAGAACATACACTCTCCACATGGAACAATCTGTTCTGGACAAATGCGATCTCCAATTTTCCAGTTTCCTTTCACATTTGGTCCCATTTCTACAACCGTACCAACAAATTCATGTCCTGGAATCATTGGTGCCTTAATATATTTTGGCTGACCATCAAATCCCCAAAAACTAGCCGCTCCATCAAAGGCTTTCACATCTCCGGCACAGATTCCACAAGCCTCTACTTTCAGAATCATCTCTCCTTCTCCTGCCTTTGGTGTATCCACCATCTCTAATCGATAATCTCCTGGTGCATAGGCTACAACCGCTTTCATTTTTTCTGGTAAATTACTCATTTTTCTCTTCCTTTCTTTCTTTTATAAAAATCATTTACATAAGTTTCTATTTTTTTGACTTCTCATTATCCAGTAGTCTCAAAATAAAAGAAACAAAACAATCTCTTTTTCTTTCTTTTCATTTGATTTCAAGGAAAATAAGAAGTCTTTTTCTACACTTCTCCATCTGCCCCAATCCATTTCTTATTTTTATTCTTGGTTAGAAACAGAACTCTTTTGTAAAACTATTTAACACAAGTATATTCTCATTTTGTTACATTGTCAATTGTGACACTTTTACAATGTTCACCACCTATTTTTTGTGCAATTTTACTTATTCTTCTCTATTTTCTCATTTTCACTGATCACTTGCACCTATAAGAAAAAATTTTAGATTGCTACAGAACAACAAAATCTTATTGTTGAAAAAATTTTCTGTTTTATGTAAAAATGAGGAATCTTCTTCTAAATCCGAAAAGGCTATGTTATAATCTCTCAAAAAGGAGGCAATTATTATGCATAATCTGACGACATCAGATGTAAAAAATCAGAACAAATCTAATATATTAAAATTTATATATACAAATCGAACAACAACGCAACAAATGATCTGTGAACAATTAAATTTGAGTCGACCGACTGTCATTCGCATTTTAAAAGAATTAGAAGAAGAAGGCTGCATCTTAAAAGATGGTTTTTTTGAATCCACAGGCGGTAGAAAAGCAACTGCTCTCACTTTTTCTTCTTCTTCTCACATCGCAATCGGTGTGGAAATTTTAAAACACTCTTATGAAATTGTAGCCTTAAATCTCTATGGAGAAATATTGAAGTCCGAAACCCATAACCTTACTTTTAAAAACAAAAAATCCTATTTTCTCTCTCTTTGCACCTCTATTACAAGTTTTATTAATACTTTAAACCTTCCGAACACAAAAGTTCTTGGAATCGGGATCGCTTTACAAGGTCTGATTTCCTCTGATGGTCATGAAATCGTATACGGAAAAATCTTAGACTGTACTGGACTTACCATTGAACAGTTTACAAAGCATCTCCCTTATCCATGTATGTTTGTACATGATGCAGAATCCGCAGCCCTTAGTGAGCTTTGGATTTCTCCTCAACTTCAAAATGCCATCTTCATCAATATTCGCCATGATATTAGTGGTGCTATCGTTGTCAATCGTACCTTCCTTCCTGGACGAGAACTAAAAAGTGGTGTTTTTGAACATATGCAGATCGTTCCTGATGGAAAACCTTGTTACTGTGGACAACATGGTTGTTTTAACGCTTATTGTTCCACGAACGCATTATTATCCTCTGGCGAATCTTTGGAATCTTTTTTCCAAGGTCTTAGAAGAAAAGAATCTGATAAGCAAGAACGTTGGCACTCTTACCTTCACTACCTCTCCCTTGCTATCAATAACTTACATATGTTTACAGACTTTGATATTATTTTAGGTGGCACTCTTTCTCGTTATCTTTCCGAAGAGGACTTAGATTTGATTTCCGATCTCGTTTTTCATATTTCTGCCTTTCCAACCAATCGGAGATTTATTAAGTTAAGTCGCAATCCAGATTTCCCAATTAGCAGAGGTGCTGCCCTGCCTTATATTCAAGGCCATCTTCTTTCCATGACAAAATCATAAGAAAATAACTATGAGAAACTCACTTGGGAGTTTCTCATTTTTTTCTTCCATATACTGATTTTATTTTCTGTCAATATGTATTTTTTCTAAAACATTCCACTCATTTTTAGGTACTTTTTATTAATTGTTTCTTTTTTAACATCTCTTATTTGTCTATTTCCTATATTTTCTTCCGCTTTTTTCCTATAATCGCTCTTTCTTTTTATATAATAGTTCTGAAATGCATTTTTCATTTTCTCTTTACAAAACAATTCTCTCTTTTATACGTCTAATTTTTAACACTTACAATTTATTAGTTTTGTATATTTTTCAATTGATTAGTCAATCTATTTTTATGTATTTATTCTATTTTCTTCTCCTTTAATATTTTTATTGTGCAATTTTCATAATTTTTACCCCATATTCTATGTAAAACTTGTTCCATTGACTTTATGATATCAGAACATTATACTTTACTAAAACATATTTACAAAACTTTTGTTACAAAAAAGAAATAGGAGGAACGACACTTTGCAGACGGAAAACATTTTAGAAATGCGGAAAATAGATAAAATATTTCCAGGTGTAAAAGCTCTTGATCAAGTTGATTTTTCAGTAAGACGCGGCGAAGTCCACTGCCTGATTGGTGCCAATGGCGCTGGGAAATCCACCTTAATGAAGATCTTATCTGGCGCTTATAAAGAAGATGGTGGAGAAATTTTTTTCAATGGTAAAATTCTATCTTCTCATAGTACAGAAGCTCGGAAAAAAGAAGGGATTTCTATTATTTATCAAGAACTTTCTCTCTTTAATGAATTAACAGTAGGCGAAAATGTCTACATGAACAATTACCCAAAAAAAGGGGGAAAAATTGACTGGAAAAAAGTTTACGAAGATACGCAACAACTGGCAAACACTTTAAACATCAAGATTGATGCGAAAGCCAAAGTATCCGATTTAAATATCGGGCAACGACAGCTTACAGAAATTATGAAAGCTCTAGCAAGCGATGCAAAGCTGATCGTTATGGATGAACCATCTTCTACCCTTTCGAAATCGGAATTTCAAATTCTTGTAAAAGTCATCGAAGATTTAAAGAAAAAAGGGATCACGATTATTTACATATCCCATCATTTAGAAGAACTCTTTATTGTGGGAGATCGCATCACGATTTTACGAGACGGAACATTCATTGCTTGCAAATCGACAAAGGAACTGACCGAAAACTCTCTTGTAGAATATATGACTGGTATTGATATTTCTAAAATTCAGCAAGAAGAACAAGAGGTTCACTCCGTATCCGATCAAGTCGTTCTTGAGCTAAAGGAAATGCACAATGCGAAAGTTTCCCATATTAATTTAAAACTTCATCAAGGAGAAGTGTTAGGACTTTATGGGCTCGTTGGAGCAGGCCGTACAGAAGTTCTTCAATCCATTTTTGGATTAGCACCAATTACGAAAGGCGAAATGTTCATTCATGGCGAAAAGGTAACCTTTAAAAGTTCGCAAGATGCCATCCAAAAACATATAGGGCTAGCTCCTGAGAACCGAAAACAACAAGGTTTAGTCCTTTCTCTCCCTGTATGGGAGAATATGTCCATGGTAGCTCTTTCTAGATTCAAAAAAAATGGTGCTCTTGACTACAAACAAATCCGCACGGATTGCAAACGCTATAAAGAAAAATTAAAAATAAAAACACCTGATGTAGATACCATCGCAGGCAACTTATCTGGAGGAAATCAGCAAAAGATTATTCTAGCCAAATGGCT
>DVIZ01000150.1 GCA_018710905.1 Candidatus Scybalomonas excrementigallinarum
GACTGTGGTTGTAGCCTTTATAAAACCATCAAGTGGTAGGAGAATAAAAACAATCCACAGTATCTCCAAACAGTATAGCATACAGTCCTTGGAGAGGGACTATAAAAACTACTACTTTATAATACGAGGAAGAATAATAATCAGTGTCGCTGCACATACATTTGCCCACTGCATATTCGCTTCTTTTGATTTTGCAAAAATAGCAAGTCCTACGGTCAATGTACGATTTTCAGGAGAGTTTGTTACGATTAAAGGCCATAAATAATTGTTCCAATGGTAACTAACAGAAATAACGGCAAACGATAAGTAGGCAGGTTTTGCACAAGGCATATAAATTCTCCAAATTGTCTGCCATGTAGTAGCACCATCCAGTCTTGCTGCCTCAGCTAGTGCTTTTGGAATCGTTTTAAAATATTGTCGAATTAAAAAGATCGCAAGTCCACTTCCAAAAAACGGTAACATAATTCCAAGTTTCGTGTCATTTAATCCTAAATCGGCAATCATCATAAAGTTTGGCGTAATCAATACGTCATTTGGAATGATAATTTGCATAAAAATAATAGCAAATACAATGGCTTGTCCTTTAAAATTCATAACCCCTAAAGCATAGGCTGCCATTGTAGAAGTTACAAATTGAACCGCAAATGTACAGACAACCAAAAATATTGTATTTAAGTAATATTTTCCAAAAGGAATCGCATTCCACACATATTTAATATTATCCAATGTAAAACCTGTCTTTGGCAAAAAAGACATTTTAATACTTGGCTCACTCAGTGCCGTACCAACTAACCAGATAAGAGGTGCTAACCACAAAAATCCTAAAACAATTGAAAAAATAGTAATTAATTTTCCCTTTAAATTTTTCTCTCTCATGTCGTTCTCCTTTTAATTATAGTGAATTTTCTTATCTTGGCTTAAAAATCTTGGTAAAGAAATTACCATTAATAAGACAAGCATAATAACAGTCAGGGTAGAAGATTTTCCATAATTAAAATTTGTAAATCCCTGTTGGTAAATATAATAAAGGAGCAGTGTACTGGCATTATTTGGTGCACCTTCCGTCATAACAACGACATGATCGACTAACTTAAAACTGTTCGTAAATGCTACTGTTGATACAAATAAAAAAGTAGGGGCAAGAAGCGGAAGGGTAATCTTTTTAAAAATAGTAAAACTTCCTGCTCCATCAATACGTGCTGCTTCCATCACTTCTTCGGAGATTCCTTGAATTCCTGATAGGAAAAATACCATCAAATATCCTGCCTCTTTCCAAATATACATGACAGCCATCGCTGGAAGCACGGTATTTGGGTGGGATAATACATCCATCGGCTCTAACCCTAGCTTAATTAGCAACTGATCGAATAAACCATTATTCGCCATATAGATAAAGAGCCATATGCTGGCAATGGCAATCATTGGCATAACAACAGGGCAAAAATATGCCGTTCTTATAAACCCAATCCCTCTTGTCTTTCGATTGACAAGCATTGCCAAACCAAGTCCTACTGCCATACTTGGAAGAACCGTAATAATAGCAAAGAAAATGGTATTTCCAAAAATTTTCCAAAACAATGTGGAATGCATTAATTTTATATAATTTTGAAGACCAATAAATTCTGGAGCTTCCATTCCAAATCGAAACTTTGTAAAACTAAGCCAAATACTTCGAATCACAGGCACTACCGTAAATAAAATCATAAAAACAAGCGCTGGTGCCACAAGCCCCCAAGCCGTTAATAAATTTCTTCTTTCTCTTTGTTTTCTCGTTCTCACTTTCATAGAGATTCTCAATCCTTTCCCAACAATACTCTTCGAACTTTATAGAGTGATTACTCATACTCTTCTAAAATCTCTTCTGCTTGTATTTGTGCTTCTTTCAATGCTTCTTCTGGTGTCATATCCTTTGTAACAGCTGCTTGAATATGATCGTTTAATACTCTCCAAATTTCAGACACCCCATAGGTTGTAAGCTCACACCCTGAAATAGCAATCTGTTCATATGCCACTTTTGCCTGTGGAAAATCTTTATAATATTCTTTTATCATATCGGTCTCGTAACAAGATTGTCTTGTTGGAACGTACCCTGTATCTAAACTCCACTGAGCCGCTCTTTTTGTATCGGTTGCAAATTTAATAAACTCCCATGCGGCTTTTTGTCTCTCTTTTGAAAGCCCATTTGAAATGTAGAAATTTCCTCCTCCAGTAACAGCTGCTTGTCTTTTTCCTGCTGGTAAGAATGCTGTTCCAAATTCAAAATCTGCATTTTCTTTAATATTTGCTAAGTTCCCTGTTGTATGCCAAATCATACCGACCTGTCCTGCTAAAAATTGTGTTGGTAAATCCGTCCATTGCACAATTCCTGGTTGCATACATTTATATTTTTGTTGTAAATCTAAAATCATTTGCAATGCTTCCACATTACCTGGTGTATCAAATAAAATATGGAATCCATCTTCTGTAGCTAAATTCTCACCATTCTCGCTATTTTGCAATGCCAAAGCAGTAAATCCCCACTGAGCAGAGCCTGAATTTAAAGCAATTCCAACACCATAATGGTCTTTATTTGTTAATTTCACTGCATACTCAATCATTTCATCCCAAGTTTGTGGTGGCTGTTCTGGATCAAGTCCTGCTTCTTGAAACATCTCTTTATTATAAAAAACAATCATCGTACTTCTTTGAAATGGAATGGAATAAATTTTTCCATCTACATAAGAATCTTCCATAAATCCATCTAAGAAATCATTAATATAAGCTTGTCCTTCTTCTCCATCTTCTTCAATTAACTCATCCAGTGGCATTGCCATTCCTGTAGATGCCATTGTAAATCTTTGGGTTGCTAAACTCACAAATACATCTGGCGGTGTTCCTCCTTGAATCGCTGTCTGTATCTTCGTCACTGTATCATCATAGTTTCCTGTATAGATTGGATCGACAACAATATCTTCATGCTCTTTTGAAAAATCATTACAAATGGTTTCAATTAATTTTGCAGTCTCTCCTCCTACTTGCACTGGAAAATAAAAAGTCAAATGCAGTTTTCCATCTTTACTTACACCTTGCTGTCCATTTTTATTAACTGGTCCATATTTAGCGGCTCCACCACCACACCCTGTTAGTAATAAAACACCAGCCAATAATAGTGCTATCATCTTTTTTATTTTCCTATAAATGAGCAAATTTGAAAAAATGCACAAAACTACCCTATCATTTTTAATAACTCGTTAAAACTACCACCTGACTTGGCATATTGAAAAATATACTGTATTTTTTCCTGACGAATAATCGTACAGATA
>DVIZ01000151.1 GCA_018710905.1 Candidatus Scybalomonas excrementigallinarum
CAATTTTGCAAGCACTTTTTTATCTTTTTCGGATAAATTTGCATTTTTTAACAAATCTGGTCGACGTTCTAACGTTCTTTTTATGGATTGCTCTCTTCTCCACGCTTCAATCTTAGCATGGTTTCCAGATAAGAGCACATCTGGCACCTTTTTTTCATGATAAACTGCAGGTCTTGTATACTGTGGATATTCTAACAAATTGTCATGGAACGATTCAAATTCAGCGGATACTTCATTATTTAATACGCCAGGAACCAGTCTTGAAATGGCATCGATCATAACCATAGCTGGAAGTTCTCCTCCCGTTAATACATAATCGCCAATGGAAACATAATCGGTTACAATCTCTTCTAATACTCTTTCATCAATTCCTTCATAATGACCGCATAAAAACACTAAATCTTCTTCTTTTGCAAAATCTTCTGCCATCTTTTGATGAAAAACACTTCCTTGTGGTGTCAAATAAACGACTCTTGGACGCTTCTTGATCCGCTCACATAAACTTTCATAGCAGTCATAAATTGGCTGTGGTTGCATAACCATCCCTGCCCCACCACCATAAGGGTAGTCATCCACTTGATTGTGTTTATTATTGGCATAATCTCTAATATTTAACGCTTCTAATGTTAAATATCCACTTTTTACGGCTCTTCCAATAATACTGGTACTCATACCTTCCATAATCATTTCAGGGAATAATGTCATTACATGAAAATTCATCAATCTAATAATCCCTCCATAATATGAACCGTAATCAACTGCTGTTCAATATCCACATTTAAAATGCACTGCTTAATAGCTGGTAAAAGAATCTCTTTTCCTTCTTCTGTCTCCACTACATAGACATCGTTAGCACCTGTTCTCAATACGTCTTTTAATGTTCCAAGCTCTTTCTCTTCCTCTGTTATGACTTTGGAACCGATCATATCGCTAATAAAGTATTCTCCTCTTCTTAAGCGAACTGCATTTTCTCTTGTTACATAAAGACCACATTGCTTATATCGTTCAATATCATTAATATTATCAATGCCTTTGAATTTTAGGATAACAAATTGCTTAAAAAACTTACAGCCTTCTACTTCTAATTCTTTTTTCTCTCTTCCTGTATCAAGAATACAAGATTTTAATTTTTTAAAACGCTTTGGATCATCTGTCGTTGGAAATACTTTTACTTCTCCACGAATTCCATGGGTTGCTGTAATAACCCCTACTTGTAATAAATCTTCCATATGTTACTCCTATTGTTCAATATCTACAACAATTTTTTTATCTGTTTTAGAAGCTGCCGCCTTTACAACAGTACGAATGGCTTTTGCAATTTTTCCTTGCTTTCCAATTACTTTTCCCATATCTTCAGGCGCTACCTTTAACTGAATAAAAATAGCATCCTCTTGTTCTGTTTCTGTTACAACAACGCTTTCTGGATGATCCACTAATGCGGTTGCAATAAGCTTTACTAGTTCTTTCATATCGCTTCTCCTCCTTTTTTACATTCCAAATGGAAGTTTAAAATTACCGAGTCCAAACCCGCGTTTTTTCTTTCCTCCCATCATACCAGACATCTGTTTCATCATTTTTCTCGCTTGTTCAAACTGTTTATAAAGTTTATTTACGTCCGCGATATCAACGCCTGCTCCTTTTGCAATACGTTTCTTTCTAGAAGGATTTACAATGTCTGGGTTGGCACGTTCTTCTGGTGTCATAGAATGAATAATCGCTTCGGTTCTTGCCATTTGTTTTTCATCGATATCTACATCTTTTAACTGACTTCCTACACCAGGAATCATAGAAATTAAATCTTGGATTCCACCCATTTTCTTAAGCTGTGCCATTTGATCTAAATAATCATCAAAATTAAACTCCGCTTTTCGAAGTTTTTGCTCCATTTCTTTTGCTTTTTCTTCGTCAACCGCATTTTGTGCCTTGTCGATTAATGTTAGAATATCGCCCATTCCAAGAATTCGGCTTGTCATACGGTCTGGATAAAACTGTTGTAAATCTTCTAATTTTTCTCCCATACCGATATAAAGAATTGGACAACCAGTTACTGCACGAATAGAAAGAGCCGCACCACCTCTTGTATCACCGTCTAACTTTGTCAAAATAACGCCATCAATTCCTACTTTTTCTTTAAAGTTTTGAGCGACATTTACGGCATCTTGACCTGTCATAGCATCGACAACTAAAATTGTCTGTGTAATAGTAAGATTGCTTTTAATCTCAATTAACTCATTCATCATATCTTCATCCACATGAAGACGTCCCGCTGTATCGAGAATTACAACGTTATTTCCATTTTCTTTTGCGTGCTCCATAGCTGCTTTTGCAATGTTTACTGGTTTATGATTTTCACCCATAGAGAAAACAGGAACTCCTTGTTTTTCTCCATTGACTTGCAACTGTTTAATGGCTGCTGGACGATAGACGTCACAAGCAACTAATAATGGTTTCTTTCCTTTTGCTTTTAATTTTCCTGCAATTTTAGCGGTTGTCGTTGTCTTACCAGCACCTTGTAAACCAGCCATTAAAAGAACAGTAATTTCGTTTCCAGAAAGAAGTTTGATTTCTGTTGTTTCCGATCCCATCAAATTTTCCATCTCTTCACGAACAATTTTAATAACCATCTGTCCAGGATTTAACCCTGTTAATACATCCTGCCCTACGGCACGATCGGTCACTGTTTTAATAAACTGTTTTACTACTTTAAAGTTAACATCCGCTTCTAAAAGAGCGCGCTTTACTTCTTTCATCGCTTCTTTTACATCGGCTTCTGTCAATCTTCCTTTACTCTTTAAATTTTTAAATATATTTTGTAACTTGTCAGAAAGGCTCTCAAATGCCATATATCATTCTCCTTTTGCTAATATTCTTCTAAGATCTCATTGGATATGGCTGTAATTCGTTTTAAATGTCCTTTTACTTTAAAAGAATCTTGTTCTTCTTCCGCAAACATTGCACATTGTTGAATTTCTTTTACCATTTCCTTCGTCTTTAAAAACTTTTCAATTAAATGGAGTTTTTCTTCATATCCATTTAAAATTTTATTACATCGCTTTACAATATCGTGAACCCCTTGCCGACTAATCCCTTGCTCTTCTGCAATCTCACTTAAAGACATATCATTTAATATCGCATCTTCATATACATTTCTTTGATGCTTTGTCAAAAGTTCACCGTAAAAATCATAAAGCAGTGTTTGCATTACAAATTTTTCCATCTCCTTCTTCCTTTCTACAACAGAAAATCATGGAAAATAAAATGTTATCCCTTCTCATATTCCATAAAACGATGAGAAGATTTGTAAAGGTATATCCCTTTACAACTCTTTTTATTTTATCTGATCTACTACTCAATGTCAACGAAAGAAATATTCAAAAGAACGATAAGAAATTTCTCTATTTCCTATCGTTCTTTTTTGTTCTCTTTCTTTTATTCGGACTGTTTTCTGTATACGAGTGCTCCACTCAACAATACAAGGATGGATACAATAAGATTAATATTACGGTTTCCTGACATCATTCCTCCATAAATCACAATACAAGCTCCAACAATCGCTAAAATTGGAAATACATACCCATACCATTTACTCTTTATCAATCCTTTTTTGGCTCTTATCATAACTCCAATATATAAGAGGAAATAAAAAATATACATAATGGCAATTGGCATTTCTGAAATATCAAAATGAAATCTTGAAAATCTTTCTACTTCTTGCATCATATAATGGATAAGCAGCCATAGAGCAGAAATAATAAAGCTAATACCATGGGATAAAAAAGAAACATCAAATTTCTCATTCACATCTGCAATTTTTTCACTCCATGGCAACTCCCCTCTCACTGCCAATGCATGGGGAACTCGACAACTTCCTAAAATAATGCCATTACATGTACCAAGTACCGAAATAACAACACCTGCTAACAATATGTGTGCGCCTTTCCTTCCAAATAAAAGGCTTGCTCCTTCTTGAAAGGCGCTGTCTTGCAGTCTTAAAATTTCATCTACTCCAATCAATGATGTAATTCCTACAAAATAAAGCAAATAAATAACTAAAATAATAACAGGGGCTATTGTAAGAGCAAGTGGTAAATTTCTTTTTGCATTTTTAATCTCATGGCAAATCGTTGGCGCAATAGTCCAACCATCATAAGAAAAGGCCGCAGAAACAATTGCACTACTTCCTGCTACAATTCCTGCTCCTGTTACAGGTAGATCGACAATACAAGTTGGATCACCAAACAAAACGCCTAATAGGCCAATTAATATGAGCGGAATCATTTTCACTACCATTGCCGATGTCTGTAAGTACCCTGCTAACTTACTTGAAAATGTATTAATACTATATAATACAACAAGATAAAATACCGTTACTTCCCATACTCTTCCTTGTAAAAACTTTATATTAGAAAAAAGCATCAACGTATAATTGGCTGCCACCCAACAAATAACTGCAGTTAATGCTGGATAATATACAATCATCTGAAACCAACCAATTAAGAAGGCAAATCGTTTTCCAAAGGCTTTTTCTCCATAACTAATGATACCTCCAGCATCATCCGTAATCTTCGCCCATTCCGCAATTGTAATTCCACCAAATATAATTCCAAAAGCTCCAATTATTAAAACAAGACATCCAATTGCTACATTTCCATTTGTCATCGTTAAAATGTCATCTGCTTTGAAAAAAATACCAGAACCAATTACAATTCCGATTACCATAGCAATTGACATAAACAGTCCATATTTTCTTTTTTCTTCTCTCATGTGTTATCTCCTAGGTCTTTTTTATCTGTCTTCTCAATCCTACTAACTATAATATAAATTTCTAATTCTGACTAGAGATTCTTTTCATTTTAAACAATTTTTTTATTTTCTTTCTAACTATACAAAAATTTTTATGCCACGCGGATTAAAAATATTGTAGAACATATAGAACAAATAAGATAAAAAAATTTGTGACATATCACGCCATTTTCATTCATAAAATTCATAAATAGAGAAATTATGAAAAAGATAAGACTATCGATTTTTCTAATCCACAATATAGTAAAAAATAAGCGAATGAAAGCAATGACAATCAAGAAAGGATGATCACATGAATCTCTATTTAAAAATGCTGATGAAATATTTATTCCTCTTCCTCTTCGGTGGAGTTGTATATGCAGGAATTGAAATTGGATTTCGTGGATATACCTATTTTCTCATGGGAATTGTAGGCGCGATTGCTTTTGTACTAATTGGATCCATGAATGAAATATTTGAATGGGATACTCCTCTTCTATTACAAATGATTTGTGGCTCTTTCATTGTTACATTTTTAGAATTCGTCGTTGGTTCTATTTTATTGCAACATGGAATTAGAATGTGGGATTATTCCGATCAATGGCTGAATTATAAAGGTGTTATCTGCCCTTTCTTTAGTGTCATTTGGTGTTTTATCTCCTTACTTGCTATTATTGTCGATGACTATTTGAGATATTGGTTCTTTGGTGAGGAGAAACCAAGCTATCAATTATTATAAATAGACAGCAGTTATATTCAATAAAAATTTTACATGATACAAAACCGACCAAATTTTTAATAGAACAAAGTGTGCGCCCAACACTCTTCGCGACTTTATGTTACTTCTAGCAATGCACACTTTTAAAATAAAAAAACAAGCCATACTCACATACGGCTTGTTTTTATTTATTTTATTACATACATTAAGACTCCATTTGAAACATTTAAAAAATGGTGTAATAATGGGTGTAGTAACCTTTAAAATTATTTTTCGATTCCAGCAACTTTTAATAATTTAGCAACTGTTTCTGTTGGCTGAGCACCGTTAGATAACCATTTTTTAGCTGCTTCTTCGTTGAATTTGATTTCGCTTGGTTCAACGTTTGGATTGTATGTTCCGATTTCTTCGATGAATCTACCATCTCTAGGAGCTCTTGCATCTGCAACAACTACACGATAGAAAGGTGCTTTTTTCTGTCCCATTCTTTTTAATCTCATTTTTACTGCCATGATTTATTTTCCTCCTGAAAATTATAATCTACTTATATTAGTTTCTTATTCTCTGCAGTATTATCATCACAAAAGATGCTATTCGCATTTGGTTGTATGGTATGGAAAATTAGGTTGTGATGATAATCCGCTTTTTTTCAAAACAATGTGTAAAGTGATTTTGCTTTACACTCACAGTTATCTACTATACACAATAATGATTCTATTGTCAAGTAGTTTTCCTTGTCATTTTTAAAAATTTTATTTTCATTGTACTTTTTTATAAAAAACTATAATAGGAAATTAAAAAACGGCATCTCAGTATCCTCTTTTACTATGTTTTAAAGCCCTAGGCTCTCTACCCATTCTTGTATTTCTTTATCATCTGCTCCAGAACGAAAACGCTGTCCTTCCTGCCAATCTCCAGTTCCTGCTAACTCTGCTAAAAGTTCTCCGCTTTCTCCCATCCCTGATGTAGCGGATGTACAAAATGGAATCACTGTTTTTCCAGTAAAGTCATTTGCCTCTACAAAATCGTTCACTGGCCATGCGGCAATTGCCCACCAGATTGGATATCCAATGAATACCGTATCATAAGACTCCCAATCGTCTACCTCTGTTGATACGAGTTCCACATCTCTTTCATCTTCATTCTCATATTCTCTGGATACACGGCTGCTCTCATCCGTCCAGTCCAAATCCTCATTACTGTATGGTTCTACTGGCTCTAGTTCCAATAAATCGCCTCCTGTTGTTTCTGCAATGGTGTTGGCAACAGCTTTTGTATTTCCTGTCGCTGAATAATAAACAATCAGTGTTTTCCCATTTTCTGATCCCGTATCAGAAACAGCTTCTGTATTCCTTTGATCCTGTGTTGTATTATTTGTTTCCTTTTCCTGTACCGTCTGCTGTGTACTTTCTTCTTCTCCGTTATTTCCACTAGAACCGCATCCAACAAGCAAGCTAATGGCCGCTACGCTGACTAAAATCATGGAAATTATTTTTTTCACTTTCATTTTTATCACTGCTCCTTTTCCTTGTATGAGACTATCTTGTTTTCAACTTTTCTTTTACAAATTTATTGTATCGAAAAAAAGTTCCTTAGAGAAGTCTCCCTTTGTTATGCAGTGTAAACCCATAGGTAACTGCTTCTTTACTGTCGAAACAACCACCTCATAATCTCTTCATCATGAGGAAATTGTTTATTTTTGTTCTTCTACCGGTGGAACCATTTCAGCATACTGTTTCAATAGTTCTGGTGTACTCGTATAGTATCTCTTATTTTGATTTAAAGCCGCAATCTCCGCCATTTCTTCCTCTGTGAGTGTGAAATCAAAGATAGCAAAGTTATCCCTAATATGTGCTGGATTTTTAGAACCTGGAATTACGATATTTCTCTCCTGAACGTGCCAGCGCAGGATAATCTATGCGGAACTTTTTCTATACTTTTCTCCCAGTTTTGCAAATAAAGGCTCCTGAAGAAGTGTGGCATCCCCATGTCCTAGTGGATACCATGCCTGAATTACAATTCCCTCTCTATCCAAAAAGGCTTTGAGCTCTTTTTCTTGTGCGTAAGGATGTACTTCGGTCTGCAAAATTGTCGGTTTTACTTCACAAGTATTGAGAATTTCCTCAATCTGTTCCTTTGTAAAATTGGAAAGCCCAATCGCCTTCACTTTGCCTTCCTTATACGCTTTTTCCATCAGACGGTATCCTGCTAAATAGTTTCCAGCTGGTTGATGGATAAGCAACAGATCGATATAGTCTGTATCCAACCTCTCCAGCGTTTTTTCCACTGCATCTTCCTGCTCATAAAAAGACGGCCACAGCTTCGTTTCAAGGAAGATATCTTCTCTTACAACACCGGATTTCTTCATAGCACGACCTACCGCTTTTTCATTTACATAAGCGTTTGCCGTATCAATTAGCCGATATCCTTCTTTTAGAGCATGAAATACAGCAGCTTCCGCATCCTCAGGCTGTAAAAGAAAGGTTCCAATTCCTACCATAGGCATTTTTACTCCGTTGTTTAATGTTACATACTCCATAATTATTTCCTCCATTCTTATTCTTTTTCTTGTGTATCTATTATTCTTGTTCCTCCAAACACTTGAGACATTTCCATACGATCCAACTCTTTATCTAACGCTCTTACTTCTTCCTCTGTCAAAATTATATCTGACGCTTTCCCATTTTCTAGCATTCTTTCTAATTTTCGCGTACCAGGTATCGGAACAATATAAGGCTTTTTACACATCATCCATGCTAAAGATATCTGTGCTGGAGTGGCATATTTCTCTTCCGCCATTTTGTTTAGCAACGATAAAAGCTCATGATTCCTTTCCATTGCATCGGACTGAAATTGTGGCATCACACTTCTATAATCATAATTCTTGTCAAACACTGTATTTTTATCATATTGTGCAGAAAGAAAACCATTTGCTAGTGGTGAAAATGCCACATATCCAATTCCAAGCTCTTCTAACACTGGAAACAGCTTCTCATGCCATCTTGCCATCATAGAATAACGATTCTGAATCGCCGTTACTGGACAGACTTTATGGGCTCTGCGTATGATATCTTCCCCTGCCTCTGATAATCCCCAATGAGTAATCTTTCCTTCCTGTATCAGTTCTGACATCACTCCTGCCACTTCCTCAATAGGTACATGGGGATCCGGCCGATGCTGATAATACAAGTCAATATGATCTGCCCTTAGTCTTTTTAACGATCCTTCTATCGATGCGCGGATCATTTCTGGACGGGAATCTGGCACCAATGGTTTATTCACTTCAGAACTTAGTATATCAAAATGAATCCCAAATTTTGTGGCAATCACCACATGATTTCTATGAGATTGCAACGCCTCTCCTACCAGCTCTTCATTGATGTGCGGATTCTCTGTTGTTCCATAAACCTCTGCCGTATCAAAAAATGTATATCCCATCTCTACCGCTTGCTGTATCAGCTGTACTGCCTCTTTTCGTTCCAAAGGTTTCCCATAAGCATGACTCAATCCCATACATCCGAATCCTACAGCGGATACCTTTAGATCTTTTCCTAATGTTTTGTATCTCATCATTACCTCCGAATTTTTTGTTATTTCTTTTCTGATCTAATTATAAAGAAAATGCCTCTTTGCTAGAAGTATCGGTTTGTTTTCCAGTGTATACCGAAAGGTTATAGCCTTCTTTGCTCTTAGGCTCTGCTA
>DVIZ01000152.1 GCA_018710905.1 Candidatus Scybalomonas excrementigallinarum
ATATTGAATCTTGGTATAATCGCAAGAGAATTCATAGTGCAATCAATTATTTAACACCACAGGCTGCACATAGTGCTGCCTAGTGGTGAAATAGTTAAACTTTTTGTGTCTATGATATTGACATAGATCCATTACTTGGCAGAGATGGAAAAGATGGGATATGTTTAATGAAAACAGAAGTTGTATTGAAATGCTTCTTCCAAAGCAAATGGCAACTTATATCCTGTTTAATGAAAACAGAAGTTGTATTGAAATAAACAAATACAACAAGAAACGCAGTCGGTTACAGAGTTTAATGAAAACAGAAGTTGTATTGAAATCAAGTAGCGATCTAAGACTTAGAACAGGCAGTGTCGGTTTAATGAAAACAGAAGTTGTATTGAAATTGGAAAAATTCGGTTTTGCAAGAGCAACAGAATATAAGTTTAATGAAAACAGAAGTTGTATTGAAATTAATACCAGCCAAACTTCCGAGCAGTGTGCCAGCGTTTAATGAAAACAGAAGTTGTATTGAAATTTGTTGTTCCATCGTATCTGCTCCACCAAGTTTGAAGTTTAATGAAAACAGAAGTTGTATTGAAATAAAGGTGGACAAATTGTTACTGGATTGAAGAATGGTGTTTAATGAAAACAGAAGTTGTATTGAAATCATAAAGTAGGCTCTGGAAGGAGAATACTAAAAATGTTTAATGAAAACAGAAGTTGTATTGAAATAAGGAAGATTAGGGAAATTATGCCCATCAACATCTATGTTTAATGAAAACAGAAGTTGTATTGAAATAAGCTCTAAAAGAGACAACAGACGGCCCAACTGTTGGTTTAATGAAAACAGAAGTTGTATTGAAATTTTGCATCGTTTCTTGTTTTTAAATATGCTTGTAAAGTTTAATGAAAACAGAAGTTGTATTGAAATGCTTGTACCAATGTATAATTAGCAAAACCGCTTGGAGTTTAATGAAAACAGAAGTTGTATTGAAATTTTTTAAAATGTTATATCGTTTTAAAAATGAAAAGAGTTTAATGAAAACAGAAGTTGTATTGAAATTATGAAAATAGCAATTTCGTAATCTTAGGAAAAAGGTTTAATGAAAACAGAAGTTGTATTGAAATAATCTAACCTTAGACAAAGATTGTATCCCAACTACGTTTAATGAAAACAGAAGTTGTATTGAAATCCGACTTTAGTTACATTTCCGACAGTCCAGCCTCGTTTAATGAAAACAGAAGTTGTATTGAAATAAACCACTGGAGCTTCGATAATGAATTTTATTACGTTTAATGAAAACAGAAGTTGTATTGAAATTATTAAACTCGATACTGCTAAAGAAATGGCAATGCTGTTTAATGAAAACAGAAGTTGTATTGAAATTGCATAAACAGAGGCTTTCCCATCTTTGGAACTATGTTTAATGAAAACAGAAGTTGTATTGAAATTTTGGATCTTGCTCTAAACGATTATCTACAAAACTTTTTAATGGAAATAGAAGTTGTTTATAAAATATATGTATATTTATACCTTTAGCACAATTATAATGTCTGTCAATAAAAGAAATTAAATAGTTAAATACAGCGAGAAATGATAAAAAGTGTTGCAATTTTTTGAATATGTATTATAATAGAGATAATATATTTAAAGTGATGGGGAGGTAAAATAAACATGAATTTAGATCAATGTCTTGATTTATCTTTAACTATTTATGCACACACACATGAGCAAAAAGAAAAAGAATTGTTGCAAGAACATATAGAATTATGTAATAAATATTTTGATAGAATTTACAAAGAGAAAAATATTAGAAAAATATTACATAGAATCTGGAGAATTATTATTCCTGATCTATTAAATGATGAGATTGAGTTTTTAGATGATGCTTTTAGAAGCAGTATTGTTGGTCACGATATGGGTAAAGTCAATCCGATATTTCAAATTAAAAATATGAATAATCCAAGTAAATGTTGGAAAGAATGGGGAGCCATCGCAGGGCAGGAGTCCGCACATTCTTTGCTATCCAGCTTTTTTTACTTGGATTTTTTTTATGCTAAATTAAAGGAGAAAAAGGTAGGAAAAGAAAAGGAAAAATATTTTCGGTATATGTTATGGTTGAATTCCTATGTTATCTCTAGGCATCATAGTGATCTAAATAATGTGGGAGAATATTTGGAGAAATTTAAAGAAAGAGGAGAAGTGGAAGGTCTCGTTGAGTATTTTAAGAAAAATAAGCCGAATTATTATAAGGGGTTATTTTTCTTTGACAAGATTTCTCCGGCAAAGACATTAAGAAAGTTAGATGAGGCAAAGAAAAAATTTAATAATCAGCAAACGATTTATCTATTTTTCTATATTCGGTTATTATATTCAGTGTTGGTATGCTGTGACTATTATGCCACAAATGAATATCAAGCAGATCAAGAGATGAAATCCTTTGGCGATATTTCTAATAGAGAATCTTATTATAAAGAATTTAATGGAACCAATGTAAATAAAAGTATTCGAAAATATGAAAAGGAACGAAGTGTGCATAGAGAAATAAAAGAAGATGAGGGTAACATTAATATTTTAAGAAGTGAACTGTTTTTAGATGCAGAGCAGGTGTTAAAGGAAAATAAAGAAGAATCCGTTTTCTTTTTGGAAGCTCCCACAGGAAGTGGAAAAAGTAATACTGCTATGAATCTTAGTTTTGAATTTTTAAAAGATGAAAAACAGAAACTATTTTATGTTTATCCATTTAATGCGTTAGTGGAACAAAATAAAAAAACATTGGATCAGATATTTCAAAATAGTGATATTAAGAATCAGATCGTAGTGTTGAATTCTCTATATCCTGTACATAAAGCTCAAAATGAGAAAAATTATAAAGAGATGCAAGATTATTATAATCAGATACTGTTAGATAAACAGTTTTTAAATTATCCTTTTATTTTAACGACTCATGTGAAATTATTTCTGACTTTATTTTCAGAACGAAAAGAAGATATTTTTTCTTTTTATCAGTTGTCTGATAGTGTTCTTGTATTTGATGAAATACAAAGTTATCGCAATGAGATATGGACAGAGATTATTATCTATTTAAAAGTATTGGCTGATATTATGGGATGTAAAATTATTATGATGTCTGCTACTTTTCCAAATCTAGATATTTTAAGCGAAGAATATAGTCTGAGTGTGCCTTTAATAAAAGATAGAAATAAATTTTTTAAACATCATTTATTTAAAGATAGGGTGGAAGTTTCTTATGAATTATTAGAGCAGGACTTTGATTTAGAGATTTTAAAAGAACATATAGAACAACAAGCAAAGATTCATAATAAAATTTTAGTAGAATTTATAAAAAAGCAATCTGCAAAAGAATTTTACCAGATGATGAAGGAAGAAGAAGGTGTCTTTTTAATCACTGGAGATGATAATTTGTATGATAGAGAAGAAATCATTGATAAGATTCGAAATAATAAATTAGAAAAAGTGATTTTAATTGCGACACAAGTAGTGGAGGCGGGCGTCGATATCGATATGGATATTGGATACAAAGATATTTCCATTTTAGATAGTGATGAACAATTTCTAGGACGAATTAATCGTTCAGCAAAAAAACAAGGGAACGTATTCTTTTTTTCTTATGACAATGTAGAGTCCATTTATAAAAGGGATGTTCGAACATCACGAAGTGTGACATTACAAAATAATGAAATGAGAGAAATCTTAAAAAATAAAGAGTTTGATGTCTACTACAATAAAGTTTTACAAATTTTAAAGGATAAGAAAAAAGGAAATAAAGATAAGGGGATTAACGATTTTTACGAAAAGAATCGGTACTTAGAACTAAAAGAAATTTCAAAACATATGAAATTAATTGAGGAAGATCAATGGAAAAAGAGCATTTGTTTTTGTAGAAGGCTGGATATAAAAGGAGAGGAGTGGGATGGCAAAGAGATTTGGGATACTTATAAGAGTCTGTTATCAGATTCAAAACTATCTTATAGTGAGCGAATGGTGAAATTAATGGATGCTAGAGCTAGGTTACAATATTTCATATATGATGTTCCAAAGCATGTAAATATAGCGTATGATGATCAAATTGGAGAGTTGCTCTGTATTGAAGATGGAGAACAATATTTTGAAGATGGAAAATTAAGAGATGATATTTATGATGGAACTTATGTGGATATATTATAGGGGTGAAGGTTATGGAAATAAATGGAACATTAATGAATTATTATATCCATTGTAAAAGGCAATGTTATTTACATGGAAATAGGATTAATTTGGAAGATAAC
>DVIZ01000153.1 GCA_018710905.1 Candidatus Scybalomonas excrementigallinarum
ATATTGAATCTTGGTATAATCGCAAGAGAATTCATAGTGCAATCAATTATTTAACACCACAGGCTGCACATAGTGCTGCCTAGTGGTGAAATAGTTAAACTTTTTGTGTCTATGATATTGACATAGATCCACATTAAACAAATGAAAAAAATATCATTTTACAATTTTACATAATTTCTTTAAATGAGGTAATACTGCTCCATATCTTTTATACTTTTGTCTTGCTTCCACTAAAGTCAATCCATGATTTTGATCACTTGACTCATTTTCTGATTTTATAAATAAATCGATTTCCCAAAAACAAATGGGACAAATATAGTCCAGTGCATCTCCATGATTTGGAATTGTTTTATTCCCACAACATGGACATAAAGCATTTGCTACTATTTCATTTTCTACCCTTGTATTCTCTACCACTTTCTCTTCATCTTTAGCATTTATCTCAAAATGGTTGCTAGCAGTTGGTAAAATAAATACTCTTCTCTTTTCAAACAAATCACCTTTATCCTCTTTATCAAACATAGTACCCCCTCTTTCATCTCTTATCTCCTAGTATATCGAAAAGACAAACTTATGACAACTTCGATATAACTCCTACTTCGTTTCACTTTTTATTGAATTCTTATTGCTTGTTTAATGGAATCAATCTTTTATCCATATTTTTTATTGCTTTTTCTACACGTTCTATATTAACACTTCCAATTTCTTGATCATAGCTATTAATCAATTTCGCTATTGTTTGCTCCATACCTTCATTTTCATTGCTTGTATCATATGCCCCTTCATCTAAGGAGCGACATATTCCTATCATAACATTTCCTTTAGGATCATCATAGAGCAATGCATAATAACTGGAACTATTTCCTAGACTAAACTCAATGACATAAGTCATATATTCCTCATCTTCTTCATATTCGTTATCAAAAATTTTCACATCTATTACCTTAATCTCATTTGGATTCTGTAAATTATCTTTCAATGTGCGAATAGCTGCCTGTGTCCCAGATTCAAGTGCTAATTCTTTTCTTAACTCTTTTTCTAACTCAGAGTCTTTTACTGTATTTAAAAACATTAACGCTTGATAATAGTCTCCTTGCTCCAAATACTTTTCCATTTTACTGCGAGTAATTCTTGGTCCCATTAACACAAGAAAACCACATATTATAAAAGTTAGTATAACAAGTACAGCAAATATTTTTTGAATCACTGAAATCATTTTACTTTTTAATTCATACATTTTTATTCAACTCCCTCTTTATCATCTTATATTTATTTCATCAAAATATATAACTATTCTATTAAATCTTTCAAAAAAAATCGTCTCCTAGCAGTATATTATTATTAATATTCTTTTTTAAACTTCCATAAACCTCTATGTAATATCTGTTTTCGCTTTTTATAAAACAAAGGAATCTATGCCCATATCATAAATACAAAAAATTTCGGCTAGACTGGATACTCTATCGATTTTTCTTCTTTGTTCCTCGTATCTCAATCTCAAATCCAATTACAATAACCATAGTATTTTAAAAGAAAGAATGCTAAAATGAAATTAATGTATTAAAATTGGGAGGGAAAAATAGTGGAATTTATTTGTAAAACAATGTTAGAAAAAGATATTGATCGAGTTGTTCCATTGTATATGGATTATTATAATGTTCATGAAAATAGTATGTGGACACAGGAAACTACCTATAAAAGAATTCACCAAGTTTTTAGTAGAGAAGATTCTTTATGTTTCATTTTTGAAAAAAATGAAGAAGTAATTGGATTTATTATGGGATACTTCGAACAGTATGATGATTTAAAGGCATATGATTTGGTAGAAATTGTAATTGCATATCCATATCAAAACAAAGGAATTGGTACAAAATGCATGTTAGAATTAGAAAAGCAAGTGAAAGAAGCTGGCGGAGCTATGATTCAATTACAGGCTGTCAATGATGAAATGCATGAGAAGTTTTATGGTAAATTGGAGTATAAAGATGCAACAAATCTGGTCTTGAAATCGAAATGGATTTAAGACAATTTTAAGCTTTTTATCTCATAAAAAACAAAAGGAATATTCATATCTTATTGCAATTGAGAAACTAGGATATGAATATTCCTTTATTTAATATTTAAATAAATGCATCTCTTTTACTTCTACTCTTAAACCATGCTATCAAGCTATCTTATTGCATTGCATACTAGGAGTATTTTATGAAAATCTATAAATTAAAAACCTTCTGATTCAGATCACTTTCGTGAGCGGCAATACAATCGATACAATCCTCTTCCTCAGATAACTGCTTGATCCATGACAACGACTTTACCATTGTTTCTTTATCGTGGATTAATCCTGGTAATATCATCTGTTCCCAAGATTTTCTTGCATATCCACAATCTCCAGTAAGTAACAATGATTTACCATGATTCTGAATTAAAATTGCCGTCATCCCTGGGGTATGTCCTGGTAAAAATACAAGTTTTACCGTTCCATCTCCAAATATGTCATAAGATTTATTCCATGGAGTCGTATTGTCTGGTTCAAATGGTATCAATTCTAACTGCTCTTCTTGCCACATATGACTACAATATCCATCTCCCTCTTTTGCTGCCTGTAGTTCTTCTTTTGAAACAAGAATATGTTTTGCTTCTGAAACATGACGTAATCCTCCTGCATGATCCACATGCATATGACCAAGCACAACATAATCTAGCTCCTCAGCTTTTATTCCCATCATCTTCAATTGCTCATCCACACTCTGACCTTCTAAAAGAATTGGTCTATCAACTAAATAAGCAGTTCCAATTTCTTTTTCTGGATTCTCTCTAACTTCCTTTCCCCATGAAGTATCATAAAGAATTTTCCCTTTCGGATGCTCTATCAAAAAAGCGTATACAGGTGGAGTAATATGATACTCTTTAGGGCGAGCTGTATAATACATACACTCTGGATAATTGGTATCCTCCTCATAAAACAGGGTACTTGAATCCGTATCTACATTTCCACAATGTAACACTGTAACTTTAATGTCATTCACCATATTTATATCTTCCTTTCAAACTCTTTCACTCATTTAATTTTATGCCTTTTATTTATTCTACATATTTCACTCTTGCCGTCAATGGTACACAGTGATATGATGTAGTATATTCGGTACACTATCTATATTTTATCCGAATGATAGGAGGACAAAATGGCTAATTACACAAAAAAAATTCTTGCACAAACCTTGCAAGAATTAATGAAAGAAAAATTATTAGATGATATTACTGTACGAGAACTTATTGAGAGAAGTTCTATGAACCGCAAAACGTTTTATTATCATTTCCACAACATTGCCGAATTGCTAAAATGGATTATAAAAGAGAATTTTTCTAGTGTTAAAATCTTACCCATTGCTCTTGATACTTGGAACATCAATACCATAAATCTATTGGCTTTTATAAAAGAGAATAAGTTTTTCTTTCATTCCATTCATTATTCTCGCTATTGTGCTGAAATACGTATGTACTTAAAATTGTTACTAGATGACGACATCCATAAATTTGTTGCAATCGCTTGGGAATTTTATACAAGAAATAGTGCCATTGAATGCACTCTCACCGAAGCTAATCAAAACTACATAGTAAAATATTATTCTGGTGCAATTTATTCCCTTTTGGAAGAATGGCTTCTTGGTGGAATGAAAGAACCAATTAATGACTTTGTTGATATACTAGTTAAACTGGTCAATCATAGTATGTATCAAGCTTTTGATTCCCTATCCATAACCATTTAAAATTCACGATTATATAAGAGAATCTGAAACAAATCCACTTATTATCTTTGAATGATACAAATCTTATATTCCTTAACCATATAATAATTAGGCTATTTCTTGAATATTTTTCATAGATTTTTAACGATATACAAACATTGGCAGAACCCTAAAATAGTTCTGTCAATTAATCACTGGCAAGCAAACTGAATATGTAATCATCATATAATTTCCCATGATATTCATGATGTTCCCTTAATCGAGCATCAATAGAAAACCCTATTCGAAGTAAAAGATTGATAGATGACATATTAAAACTAGCTGTTTGTGCATATATTTTATTAACAGATCCACTTTCAAATAACAATCTACATGTTTCTTCTACAGCAGTTTTTACGTAGCCTCTTCCTTCACATTTCGGCTCTATGATATATCCTAATTCAACACTCCTATTTCTCGCATTATAGTCATAGAGTGAAACACGTCCAATAATTTCTTTACTGTTATTTCCATCATATTTATATATGCCTAACAAAAGATTATTTTCGTTTTTTAATAGTTTATCATATAATTCTAATGATTCTTCATCACTTCTTTTTCTTATAGGTCTACACGTCATGATTTCTTGTTCTCGACTCTCGCATTTTTCTTTTAAATATAACAAATGTTCTCTTGTTATCTTATCTAAGAATATATGCTTACATATGATTGGAAATTTATTATCTAAGCTATTCATAAATATTTGTTCCTTCATATATCATTTCACCTTTCCCTCAACATTTTACCAATTCTTTCTATAGAATCCTAGCAATTTTTAACTCGTAGTAGACAATACTAACTACTTGTTATTATTCTTTTATATAACAAGCTAATATTTATAAAGTAATTTCTTATAGTTACCTTGATTCCATAGGAAATCAAAGCTATAATCATACTATATTATGAACGCAGCACACGATAGCCGTTCATTACTCGTGATGAATAAGATTCTCTTGCTTACACTCGTTAACACTCATTATATCATAAATTCATTCATAAATTTATGATAACTGTCGAATATTTAATATTTAACTAGTTGTTTCAATCTATTATAAAAATACTTATTTTGAAAAGGAAGTGAAATCCAATGCAAAAACTTTATCAAATTATGCACAAAGACTTACCTGTCTGTGAAATCAACCTAAAAAATGGCTCTGTTACCATTTTTCATGATGATTTTCTTCCTTATGGAATTTATTTAGAAGAATCGGATGATTTTGATACCCGTTTCCAAAATGTAGATAATTTCTATTACTGGTGTTCCAATCGTCTTCTTACACTGGATAGAAAATATGCGAAGGAATTATTAAACAGTATTGGCTATATGCAAAGTGTAACCGATCGGGATCGCGCTATAATCGCTTTATCCTATCATTGCTTAAATCTTACTGATGTTTTTTGGGTAAAAGGCTCTCATGAGACAATTTCTTATCAATCAATTAATTTGTATGAAAATCATTTATCTAATGCTTTTGTTGACATCGGTCTTCGTGGAAAATCTATGACAGTGACCAATTCCGAATTAATTGCAGATTCTATGTCAACTGGAGGCTGCTATCCAAAGGCTTGGTTTCGACTACAAGATCGCTTTATTTTATATAAAGATGGGGGTTATGATGATGTTATACATGAAGTTATTGCTAGTGAACTATGCCAATGTTTTTCTTGTCATCAAGTTCCTTATTCTCTCGGTGAATATCAAAAAACTCCAGTTTCTGTCAGTCCTATCATGACTTCATTAGAATATAGCATTGTTCCTATTCGAGACTTCATCATTTATGCCGAAAACCATGACTTTGACTATCTTAATTTTATTTTAGAATTGGATTCCCATTCCTACTATATGATGAATATCCTTGATTATTTAGTTGGAAATACCGATAGACATTGGGAAAATTGGGGTTTATTGATTGATAATCAGACAAATAGACCAATAAGACTTCATGATCTCATGGATTTTAATAAAGCCTTTTCTGCCTATGATACAATGGATGGCGCAACTTGCTTAACAACAAAAGAGAGACAAACACAAAAGGAGGCAGCCATTTACGCTGTGAAACAGATTGGATTACCACAGATAAAAGAAATTAATTCTAACATCTTTCGAGGAGACAAAGAAATTGAAAGGATGTTTTTTAAACGCTTAGAACTTTTAAAAGAGTATAACAGCTTATTCCAAAAATCTTAAAATAATGATACGTTCATTTCATAGATGACTCTCCTTCTAGAAGACGACAAAATTAGTTGACGATGGTAACATATAACTCTAATATAAAAAGAAAAAGAATTAGATACAAGGAGATTTTATATGGGTTGTTTAGGTAATATTATATGGTTTTTCTGCGGTGGTGCTTTGGGTGCGATTGGATGGTTTTTAGCAGGATGCCTTTGGTGTATTAGTATTATTGGTATCCCAATTGGTCTTCAATGCTTTAAATTTGCTACACTTAGCTTATTTCCATTTGGAAAAGAAGTAACCTATGGAGGTGGTGTCGTTTCTCTCTTAATGAATGTTATATGGTTATTAATATCAGGAATTCCACTAGCTATTCATCATCTTTTTTGGGGAGTTGTTTTCTGCATTACAATTATCGGATTTCCATTCGGTATGCAACACTTTAAACTAGCTAAACTAGCATTGATGCCATTTGGTGCAGAAGTATACTAAAATATCATTATATTTTTTAATTAAAATAAAAAACTTTTATAAATTAGATAAAAATAAATAAAAAGAAGAAGTCTTATTTCTCAAAAACTTCTTCTTTTTCTCTCTATTCATTTTCACATTGTTTAATTAACTGAAGGTTTTGCTTTTCAAAGTCATTTAATGAACTTTCTATCTCTTCACTACTCATTCCTGTTGGAACATACCAAGAACAGTTTGCAAAATGCTCTTTCAATCCTTCATCACTAAAAATATATCCATATCGAGCAAAAATTTCATTTCTAGCTATTCTTAAATCTTCCGATGATAATTGACTTATTTCATCATATGTATAATATTTGGAATCGGAATATGGCAAAATATATTCTCCTGATTCATTAGATTCTATTTCATCCACATAGGCATCCATCATTCCATCATAAATTCTCCCATCCTTTGACACTGCATACCAAAAACTTGTAGAGATATGATCTCCCATATCATCATATCCATGGAAATTGTAACCTTGATCTATCATACCATCAAACGCTATATGCCCTGGGATATAAACACTGTTATCCTCTAGATATTTCTTTAAATATTCGAATGCCTGCTCCTCATTCTGTATCAAAGCTCCACTATTTTTTTCTGACTCCTCAGCTTCTTTAGCGGCAGCATCTATTTGTTCTGAATAATACTGTCTTATTTTTGCTACATCATATTCTACTTGCATCGTATTACTATTTGAAAAAAGATTGCTATTTGATTTTACTTGAATAATAACTGGTGCATTCGCATCTCTCAATTCATAAGCAAGAGCAAATGATAATGTAGCCCCAGGCATTACATCCGTAAATATCTCACTTGAATCTACATAAAGACTAAATTCAATTGATTGTTGTAATTCAATCCCATTTTGGAACGCTTGAATACTCCAAGGCACACTCCATGAATAAGAATCATTTGAATTATTATAATATTGAAAATCTACCATTAAAATATTCTTATGCTTTGGCTCCAATGTAACCAAACTTCCGATTATTGCATCCATAGCAGAAAGAGAAGAGCCATCTGTTGTATCAAATTTTATTATCTTATTATAGGAACCATCCGATGCAGTACGTACTTGATCGGCTCCTACAAGAGCTTGATTATATCCGGTGTCCGTTTGCATATTTACTGGTTCTTCCTCTTTCTCCTCTTCTTGAGAAATTATATTACTCAATACTTGCTGTTTTTCTGTACTTTTTATTTCTTCAGACTCATTAGAGCAACTAACTAAAACTCCTGCTACACAACTACTGATTACTATCGTCTTTATTATCTTCTTCCACTTTTTCATATACATTCTCGCTCCCTATTTGTGTCCTTCTATTTATTAATTGTTAATTATTTTGTACATTTATTTTATAAAATAAAACTTATAGAGTCGTCTCCTTTTAGAATACTTTGTATTTTTCTTTAATCATCTCTTCTCTTTATAATATAAAATCAAATTTTAAACAAATTAATAGGGAGTCTCCTCCCTATTAATTCATCTTATATCAAAATTTGATATAGAATCGATATTTTATTTCATATATAGTATCATTCCATATTTTTATTTATAAAGTATTTAAAACTTCTTTTAATTCTTTTATTTTAGGCTCTAACTGGCGTTTTAATTCTTTTTCATAATCCTCTATGAAATTCTTAAAATCACGTTCAAAGTTATTTTCTAAAACAACATAATACGCTGCACTTACAATATCCCTTTGAAACTCTTCAATAATTCCAAACTGATCAACGCTAACAGAATATTTCTTTTTATATTTTGAGCGTCCAAACATTCCTTCTCCAACATATTCTTCATATTCGTCAATATCTGCATACTGGCTACAATAAAAATCCAAACTATATGATTCTCCTTCTAAATCTTGTAATCCAAGCCCTGCTTTATCAATCAAATGTAAAAAACTATTGATCTCAAAATCTTCTGAATATCTCTGTGCATGAATCTTTGTAAAATCAACATTGAATTTCTTTTCTCTTTTTACTAATTGAATAAATTCTATGCACTCTTTTAATTGAATTTCTAATTTCTTCTCTTCTTGATAATATGGATTTTCTTCTTTTTTCTCATATCGTGCATATGGCAACAAAATATCTTTTTGATACTCTGCCAATACACACTGTATCCAAGCCTTCCTCTTAGAATAAAAATTTCTGTTTACAAAATTTTGAATAGCACTTTTGGCATCTCCTCTTGAATTGAAATCTTTATATAATCCTTCATATGTAAATGGAATACTTTCTTTATATTTATTATTATTTGAATCAAAATGAAAATAATTATTCGGTAATATAATATTCATTTTATAAGATTCTAATTTTCTAATTCTATCTGCTAACCATTCTTTTGAAAGCACTTTCTTTTCTAAAGAAATCGCGCTAGTTGGACATAATTCTATGATCTCTCTCAAAGACTCTATCTCTGCTTCATTTATAATTCCATTTCCCTTTATCTTAGCAACGCCCGTATTTCCTTCAGTTAAATAAGATGTTGCTTCAAAACAAGCTCCACAACCATTGCATGAGGAATTTATTTTTAACTCATAAAATTCATTTGTGTTTCTCATATTTTTTGCCTCTCTTTTCATGTATTTAATATTATATAGAATTTAACTCTCTTATAAAATTTTCTCCTGTTTGCACTGCTTCTAATGATTCCATTGCTATCTTTCCCTTTTGATCTAACAAAGGGGTATCTAAAATCTTTTTAATTGTGCTTGCAATATTAACACAAGTCGCCAATTCTTCTCTTTCTTTTGGAGAATATGCTCTCTTATCTTCTCCATTTTTCTCAATGATTTCTGATATATTTTTTATACTTTTTAAAAATAATAAGTTTAGCTTTGAAAGAACTTGTGCGATACTATTTGCTCTTTTGATCACTCCATCACAAACAACTACCATTGTTTCCGCTTGTGATGTTGCTACGTCTGCCATTTTCATAAAAGCTCTTGCTTGTGCATAGTTTGCCTCTGAATCTTTTTTAATTGAATGTGATAATACAGCTGTTGCAATCAAAGGATTTGCTCCTATTATAATTGCTGTTCCTGCTGTCGCTCCCATCAGTGCCAATGTGGCAATTGCCTCTGTATTACTTGTTGTCTTAAGCGAAGTATCCACTGCTAATTTTGTTTCTTCTATTATACTTGGAGAAAAAAAATCTAATTCTTTTATTCCATCTCCCTCTACAAAGTTTATTCTCTTTATTGTTTGAAAAACTTCTAAAAAATTTTTCATAGAAGTTGATAAAATTGCTCTTTTTCGCTGTGCTAATTTTTTTATAGCTTCATCGGCTCTTATTTTTGCTTGCTTAGCCTCAAATTCAGCATCTATTTTTGTATTCAATGCTTTTAATGTTTTTTCAGATGCTCTCTCATCTAATCGATTGCTCTCTGACATATCATGGGCAACTTTTGCCGCTGCTGCTGCTCCTAAAATAAGTGGTATCGGCATAACCATCCCTCCTACAATGTTAATATTGAATTATCATCAAAAAAGAAATCATCAAATTCCTCTTTTGTTTGAAACATAATATTTTCATCAAAAACTTTTAAAATTTTATCTAATCCTCTAGATAATTTTTCAAAATCATATTGAACCCCTCCTTCAAATATTTCCAAAAATGCTTTTTCAAACGTAGTATTCCATTCTGAATACGTTGTTTCTATCACTGTTTTTAACTTCTCTCTTTGTTCTTCCATGGTTTCCAAAGCAGCATTAGCAACTGCATGAATTCTACTTAGTCTTTGTTGTGTTAGTCTGTTTTCTTCTTTTAACCTTGCTTGTAATCCAATAACAGCCTGACACATTACTGTAGTTGCGATGGATGCCATTGTAGCTACAACCGGTCCTCCGATTAAGGTCATTCCATATACAAAATTACCAAGTCCAGTAGATAAAATCTGCGCACAACATTCAGATTCTGTACATTCTCCATCAATATATTTTAAAAAAATATCTCCAATCGCTGCGATAGAAATTATTTTATTGATTGGCATTCCCTTTTGAATTGCTACATAAGAAAAAGCAGACTTACTTGTGTCTTTTATACTTTCCTTCATAGCTTCACTATAATCCTTCCCATTCATAGCAGCATCTGTCAAATGATAAATAGAATTTACAATTGTTGTTGTCATAACACTAGGAACTAATCCTGACACATCGATATCATTTCCTATTGCATCTATTTTGCTATTCATCTTCTGTTTTACTTGCTCAGTAGCCAAATGAGATTGAATAAAAGCTTCTGACTGGACTTGAGCTTTTGTCATTGTATAAGTAGTTTTTATATTCTCTGGTCTTCCATTTTGCCATTGCTTGTGTAAATACTCAATATTTGTTTTATCACCTTTAGATCGATTTCTAGAACTATTTGTAAGCCTTAAATTTTTAGGATCATTTGCAATTTTTCTTATTGTTTCGTCTGATAATCCAGAAGCTAATTTATTTTCTTGAATTTTATGTAATGGAGTCACATGATCCACATCTGTTGTTCGACTTATTTTATGCTTTCTCAGTGCTGATTTTGAATTCCCATAATAAATTTTTTCTCCTGAATATTCATCAAATGTACTTTTTTTACCATTAAAAATTTGGTCTTTATATTCTTTTCGTTGATTAACATTATCAATTATTTTTCGTTGATACTTCTCTTCTTTATTTTTATCCATAATATCCCCCATTTTGATTCTTATCGAGATCTATTATCACTTTATTTATTGTAAATTATTTACCATAGGACAATATATTTCTCTTTTTATAGCTATTTTTACCATAAATCATCTATTTCTTTTATTTTAAAAATATACAATATAAATATCGTCTCCTTTTAGGATATTTTTAGTATTTTTTACATATTTTTTTAATTATATAAAATAATACAAAAGATATCCTATCTTATAAAAAAAGGATTCTTTTATTTCTATTTTAATTGGTGAGTGTTCAAATTGGATTCTTATAAAATATGTCATAACAAATAAAAAAACAATGATAGAAAGAAAAATTTTTTTCATCTTATCTGACATTTGATAAATTCCTAATTTTTCTACTATAAAATAACAACCTGTAAGAATAACAATTGGAAATAATGGATGATAATAAAAAGCCATCCTAATATCAAAATGCAATAAAGATAAAAAAGCTCTTGTCATTCCACATCCCAAACAAGGAATCCCCAAAAAATAAAGAAAGGGACAATGATAGAAAAAATAAATTCCAACTGCTCCCAAAATACTATATAATGTCTTATTTAAAAATTTC
>DVIZ01000154.1 GCA_018710905.1 Candidatus Scybalomonas excrementigallinarum
TATTTCTATGTAATTTATTTTTTAATACCTAAAATCGCAAAATACAAAGTCGATTTTCTGTGACATATACGAAAAAAATTTCCAAAAACAGGAAAATCATAACAAACAAAAACCCCAATGGAAATTATAAAATCCATTGGGGGGGATATTTTAATCATCTACTTTCCGAAGAGGAACGGCGTTAGCAGCACGTCGACGACTTTTTTCATCTTGTGCCGCATAATGTTTTTTCGTCGTATTGACATCTTTATGTCCTAACACATCGGCCACAAGATAAATATCTTCTGTTTCTTGGTAGAGTCTCGTACCATAAGTACTTCTTAGTTTATGAGGCGTAATTTTTTTTAAACTTGTAATGGTGCTTGCATATTTTTTTACTAAATTTTCAACGGAACGAACACCGAGGCGTTTCTGCTGCATAGATAAAAAGAGAGCATCTTCATATCCAGACCGCGGAATCATTCGCTTTCTTTCCTCCAAATAAGCGACTAAAGCATCATGAACTTCATCTCCAAAGTAGATAATCGCCTCTTCCCCACCTTTTCGAATAATGCGAATCCCATCATTTTCAAGATCCACATCTTTGATATTTAAACCAACACATTCCGATACACGAATTCCTGTTCCAAGCAATAGAGTTAAAAGAGCTAGATCTCTTGTTTTTGTTTTATCATGATATTTCTTTTGTGACTTTGTCAGCTTATTTCCAGATTCCACTTCATCTAACAGTTTCACAATTTCATCTTGCTCCAATCGAATAATCGCTTTCTCATGAAGCTTTGGCATATCAACAATACTAGGAGGATTGTTTTTCAACAATTCTTTTCGATAGAAATAGCGATAAAAACTTCTAAGAGAAGCGAGTTTTCTAGAAATCCCTCGTTCATTGTTAATATATTCTTTCCCATCTTTCGTGTAATATTTTAAATACTCCAAATATTCTTCAATATCAAGTGGAGAAAGTTCGTCCAGTACTTCTAATGGAATATCCTTCATTTCTAAATGGCGAAGAGAAGGGTTGTTTTCCAATAAGTATTCAAAAAAGATTCTCAAATCATAGGCATAAGAAATTCTTGTACGAGAAGAAGTGGTCTGTTCGATGCCTCGAAAAAATTGACTACAAAATCTTGGTAGTTCTTTTAAAAGTTCCCGAAGTCTTGTCTGATTGTCAATAATGACTTGTTTATGATAGTCTTGTTCCATGTTATCACATCCTAACTTTATAAATTTATGATTACTATAAAAAACTTTTTTCTAATCAAAGAGAATATCCCAATGAAGAAAACATAAAGTTTACATAAAAATTTTATGTATATTATGGTTGCTTTTACAAATACCGAACCAAAGATAGTGATCCATTTAATCGCAAATTGTCAAATGACCATTAAGAAAGATAGCGAATTGGCCAACCTTCCATTTCTCCATTTAAAATAGCATGAAACATTCGATCTCTCGCTCCTTTATGATCTTTGTTTAGCTGTTTTACAAGATTTTTAGCATATTCTCTTTTGGAATGTCCATCCATAGGACAAGAACTCTTTACTACTGGCAAATTCATTTTATTACGGAATCCAATAATATCGCTTTCATTGACATAAAGAAGCGGACGAATTAAAGTCAGATCCATTCGATCTAAATGCGTAACGGGAGAGAACGTATGCCAACGCCCTTCAAATAGCATGGACATTAACATAGTCTCTACTAAATCATCTTTATGGTGCGCATAGGCAATTTTATTACAGCCAAGTTCTTTTATTTTCTGGTTTAAAGCCCCTTTTCTCATCTTTGCACAAAGAGAACAAGGATTTGTTTCTTTTCGGTGTTCAAATACAATATCAAAAATCTCTGTATCTACAATCGTATATTCCACATCCAGTTGTTCACATAATTCTTTTACTTTTGTAAAATCCATATCTGGCATACCAAGATCTACCGTAATTGCCTTTAGTGTAAATGGATTTGGATAAAAATTTCTTAAATTGGCCAGTGCATATAATAAAGTAAGACTATCTTTCCCACCTGAAATCCCAACGGCGATCACATCATTTGGCTGAATCATTTGAAAATCATCGATAGCCTTTCTCGTATAACTTAATAATTTCTGTAATTTCACAAAAAATCCTCCCTATTAAAATTTATTGTTTTCTTTTGAAATAGCACAAAAAGGGCATTAGATAGCTCTAATACCCCGATTTCTATTACTTTTATTCAAACGTTTTGAAAAGAATAGAAAAATTTCTATTATCGAAAACGAAACAACCAGCATATTCGTACTATATTGTATCGCAAGAATGCTATTTTGAATAGAGGAAACACAGTTGTATACTGTATTCTTAATATTATAAACGGTCTTTATGGAAACAGACGATAAGGAATTTGCTCTGTTAGTTTCTCTCACATTGATAGAAAATCCCCCTATGAGAGCGTAAATACTCTTGTACCTCGTTGTCCTTACACATATAAGTTTACATAAAAAATATATGCAACCTATTATTCCTACCATTGTTGTTCCAGGCTAGGAATGGTATACTATATTTAGATCCATATCTTTCTTCCTATAGAAAAAGAGCAGGATAGGAACACAAGAGAAGAAAGGAAGTCATGTTTTTATGAACAAAAAAGATAAGACAACCATATGGAAAGAATATTTCTCCATTCCAAACTTAATGGGATATTTTCGTTTGCTACTAGCAGGTATTTATTTATTCATCTGCTATTCTGCTAATTCCGAGCAAGATTATTATCGTTCCGCTTGTGTTATAGGAATTTCCATGCTTACCGATTTTTTTGATGGAAAAATCGCTCGCCGCTTTCATATGGTGACAGACTTTGGTAAAATTTTAGATCCCATCGCTGATAAAATAACTCTTGGCGCAGTTGTCATTAGTTTTTTATGGAGATATCCTTTTACCATCCTTGTTGTTTGTGTATTTCTAATAAAAGAAGCATTTATGGCTTTCGCTGGACTTTATTTTATGAAAAAAGGCTGGAAAACAGAAGGTGCGACTATTTATGGAAAAATATGTACAGCAACTCTTTATGTCATTAGTTTCTTTTTACTGTTTTCCCCAAATCTCAATACGAAAATCGTCACATTTTTCTTTCTCTTTGAAATTGTTGTTATGATGATAACACTGATTACTTACATAAAATTTTATTATCGTCTTGCAAAACAACTCTCTTCTGAAACAAAAAAATAAATGGATGTTTCCCGTGATTTCTCCATTCGAATAAAATACAAAAAACTGGAAATAGTAAAAGATAACGATAACGACAATGATACTATAAAAAATAATGATAATAATTGGAACGGAGGAATCTATGGAATCCATTTGGACAAAGACCTATTCTTTAGATAAAAAACAGCCTTTACAAGAGAATATAGAAACAGAAATAGCGGTTATTGGTGCTGGTATGGCAGGTATTTTAATCGCCTATCAACTTCAAAAAATTGGAAAAAAAGTAGTCGTCTTAGAGGCAAAATCTATTGGCAGTGGACAGACGAAAAATACAACTGCTAAGATCACATCTCAACATAACTTAATTTATCATCAACTGATAAAGAGTAAAGGAGAAGAGAAGGCAAGGCAGTATGCTATGGCAAACCAACAAGCCATCAAAGCATATAAACAGATCATACAAGAGGAACAGATTCTATGTGATTTTGAAGAAACGAATTCTTATGTCTTTTCCGATAATCTTACCGAGTTAGAAGAAGAAGTGCAAGCAGCCACCAAATTAGGATTACCAGCCTCTTTGATAGAAGAAATTTCGCTTCCTTTTCCAACGAAAGGAGCTGTAAAGTTTGAACGCCAAGCCCAGTTTCATCCATTAAAGTTTTTGCAAGCATTATCCGAACGGCTTACTATTTATGAAAATACTTTCGTTCAGAGAGTAGAAGACCATACCCTCGTGACTGCAAGAGGAACGGTAACAGCAAAAAAGATTATTTTTGCTTGCCATTATCCTTTTGTTAACTTCCCTGGAATGTATTTTACAAGAATGCACCAAGAACGTTCTTATGTATTAGCCTTAAAAAACGCCTGCCAGATGAATGGAATCTATATTGGAGAATATGAAAATAAAAGCTATTCTTTTCGAAATTATGGAGATCTTTTACTGTTTGGTGGGGAAGGACATCGTACTGGTGAAAATTCCAACGGTGGAAGATATGAATCCCTAAGAAAAAAAGCAAAACAGTTTTATCCCAATAGCTATGAAGTTGCCTATTGGTCAGCCCAAGACTGTATTTCCTCAGATAGTGTCCCTTTTATTGGGAATTATTCGGTAGGAAAACCCGATTGGTATGTGGCAACAGGATTTCAAAAATGGGGTATGACCTCTTCCATGGTTTCTTCTTTGATATTACGCGATATGATTTGCGGAATCGACCATCCCTATGCAGAAGTTTTTTCACCACAGCGTTTTTCAACAGAAGATATGACAGGACTCCTAAGTGAAGGGGGACAGGCAATGAAGGGATTATCCAAACGATTTTTTCAAGTCCCAAATGATGTTATGAAAGATCTTCCCCTCAATCATGGAGGTATTATTCAATACGAGAATGAAAAAATAGGCGTTTACAAAGAT
>DVIZ01000155.1 GCA_018710905.1 Candidatus Scybalomonas excrementigallinarum
ATTTAAGTAGTATTGGGATTTAAAAGAGAATATATAAAAAGGTTTTGACACGAGCCTAATATTATCGTTAATAGATACAAAGGTGTCTTTGATAGTGAAAGTTTTGTGGAAACTCATTAGTCTTATATACTTTCGAGTATATTTGGAAGTGAATGTACATAAGGACCCAACGTGCTTTAGCCGTTGGAGTGTCAGAATAACAAAAGAAAATAAAAGAAGAAATCATAAATCGAAAGGGAGTTCAGTAAAAAGAGGATGAATGAAGATCGCATGGTGTTAGATGTTGCCTTAGAGGCAGGATGTATTTTATTGAAAAATGGAGCGGAAATTTTTCGAGTCGAAGAGACGGTGTATCGAATTTGTCATTATTATGGGATAAAATCTTGTAGTGTTTTTACGCTCACCAATGGTATTTTTCTAACGGCAGGGAGTACAACCGATCCGTATTTTGCAAAAGTGAAGCACTTACCTGTTGGTGGTTCTCATTTGGGACGAGTTGCAGCAGTGAATCAACTCTCAAGAGAAATTGAGCAGGGAAAATATACAATTGAAGAAGTAGAACAGCAATTAAAGGAAATTCAAAATATTCCAGAAAAATCAAATATTGCAAAAATTATGGCATCAGGAATTGGATGTGGTGCATTTTGTTTTTTGTTTAATGGAAATTATTTGGATGCGTTAACAGCAGCAATAGCGGGGATCTTGTATTATGTGTTTACGATTTATATTAATCGGAACCGAATGTCAAAAATAACGGGAAATTTATGTGGAGGAATCCTTTTAACGATTGTTTGTTTGATTTCCTATCATTTTCAAATTGGACAACATATGGACGCTATGATTGCAGGTTCGATTATGCCATTAGTTCCTGGAGTTCCCTTTACAAACTCGATTCGAGATTTTGCGGATGGAGATTATATTTCAGGAGCGGTTCGAATGTTAGATGCTGTTTTAGTTTTCTTTAGTATTGCTATGGGAATTGGATTTGTATTTTTGATGTATCATCATTTATTAGGAGGAAATATTTTATGATGTCCTTTGTTGTACAAGTAATAGGAGCTACCATTGGCAGTATTGCATTTTCCTTACTTTATGGAGTTCCAAAGCAATATTATCCATGGTGTGGTATTACAGGAGGCGTCGGTTGGTTCGTCTATTTGCTTGTTAAAATGATTGGGGGAAACTTTTTTGGAGCATTGGCTTCGGCAGTTGTCATTGTATTATTATCGAGAATTTTTGCCGTGAGAAAGCACTGTCCGGTAACGATATTTTTGATCGCGGGTATTTTTCCTCTCGTTCCAGGAGCGGGTATTTGTATGACTTCTTATCATGTAGTTGTGAATGATCTGAGAGAGGCATTGACAACAGGAATGTCTGCCATGAAAGTTGCTATCGCCATTGTACTTGGTATTGTACTTGTATTTGGACTTCCCCAGAGCTTTTTTAGAAGGGTCGGTACCATTGGAATGAAAAAAGAACGGCGATGTAAAGAGTTTGGAATTTCATGCGATTCTTGTGAAAAAGAATGTGGGCAAAAAAAGTAAAAAAAACAATAGGAAATGAAATTTCCTATTGTTTTTGCTTTTTACGAAAAAATAACGAGTCATGCAAGAGCATTTATGCTCATATATGGAAACTGTCTACCAACGCGAGAAGTTTACAAAGTATGGTTCTCATCGTTATAAAATATCTTGATAAATGCGAAGTACATTTTGATAGAAAATCTTATCCAGATCGGAAGAAGAAAATCCACTCTTTTGTAAACTATGATAGAGATATTCCATGTGGCTTACGTCTTGTAACCATGCGTTGCCATGGATTCCATCAAAATCCGAACCAAGAGCTAATGTTTCAATACCTGCCACATTTACGATATGATGAGCATGGGCAATTAATCTTTCCTCTAATTCGTTAGGATTATGAGCCAGTGAAGAATTGTCGGTTATAAAATCTTCACAGAAATTGAGACCTGTGATTCCACCACGCTCCCCAAGAGCTTTTAACATCGGATCCGTTAAATTTCTACAGATGGAGCAGACAGAAGCGCTGTTAGAATGGCTTGCGATAAACGGTTTTTTTGTATGGTTTAGTACATCAAAAAATCCTTGATCGGAAAGATGAGATACATCAATGATAATACCTAGCTTTTCCATTTCAGAAACCACTTCTTTTCCAAAATCGGTAAGTCCACCTAAAGCATTTCTTTTATAAGGATTTGGTGTTCCTTCTTTATCATAGAAAAGTCCAGGGCCTGCAATGGCATTTTCATAATTCCAAGTAAGGGTAACCATTCGGACTCCAAGACGATATAAATTTCTAAGGTTTGAAAGACTGCCTTCCAAAATTCCTCCATCTTCTAATGTTAACATAGCCGATAATTTCTCATTTGCCATATTATCGATAATATCTTGAAAACAATAGGCAGGAGAAATGATGTCTTCATTTTCCTTTAGTTGTTCATAATAAAAGTCAATTACTTTTAGACATTCGAAAAAAGGATGTTTTATATGTTTCGTATCAAGAAAGATAGCAAAGTTTTGTAGCACATACTGGCTTTTACTCATTCTTTCTAGGTCCAAGTGTAAGTTGTTGTTACGAAGACTGAGATTTTTATTCTTTTCCTTTTGATAAAATAGAGCGGTCAATGTATCACAGTGACAGTCAATTACTCGCATACCAATTCTCCATTTCTCATTGTTATAAACTTTCTGCACGCTCTTTTATATTTTTTTGGAAGTTGATCACTTGATGTTCATAAGTTTTATCCATATAAATGGAAGTTAATAAGAAATCAGCTGTTGCTTTATTAATTGCCATAGGAATATCATATACTTGGGCAATTCTCATAAGCGCTTTTACATCTGGATCATGAGGCTGTGCGGTTAATGGATCAGAGAAGAAGATAATAAAGTCAATAACACCTTCTACGATTTTTGCTCCGATTTGTTGGTCACCACCTAAAGGACCGCTATTATAGCCTTTTACTGTTAAGTTGGCCTGATCTGTAATCATGCGGGAAGTAGTACCTGTTCCATATAAATTGTGTTGTTTTAATATATCATAATGATCTTTGCACCATTGAATTAACTTTGGTTTTTCGTTGTCATGGGCAATTAATGCAATATTTTTTTTCTTTTCAATTGTAAATGTAATAAAATCCTGATTCATGAAAGAATCTCCTTTCTTATATGTATTTGCTACTAAAAAAATTATACTCTGATAAGGATTGATTAAGCAAGGAGAAAATGAAGTTTTTGCTTTCTCTATGGATTTATGCTATAGTAAAGTCGGAAAATCTACTATCAGATGAGGATATATGTTTTCTAAACGGAGGTAAAAATAATGATATTTGACAGTCATGCACATTATGATGATGAAGCATTTGATACAGATCGTGATGAACTTCTTGATAGTTTTCCTTTTAATGACATCGCTTATGTTGTTAATGTAGGAGCTGATATTAAAACATCACAAAATACCGTTGAGCTTACGAAGAGATTCCCAAATGTTTATGGGGCAGTTGGAGTTCACCCAAATGAAGTTGGAGAAATGACATCTGCCGATATTATGCAACTCCGTCAATTTGCAATGGAAGATAAAATTGTTGCAATAGGGGAAATTGGGTTAGATTATCACTATCGTGAACCAGATAAAGAAGTTCAAAAAATTTGGTTTATGAAACAAATGGCATTAGCAAGAGAATTAAAGCTTCCCGTTATTATTCATAGCAGAGATGCAGCAAAAGATACATTGGATTTAATGAAGGAGGCGTATGCGGAAGAGATCGGTGGTGTTGTACACTGCTTTTCTTATTCTAAGGAAGTTGCACAAGAGATTTTAAATATGAATTTTTATATAGGAGTGGGAGGCGTTGTTACTTTTAATAATGCGAAAAAATTAAAAGAAGCAGTGAAAGAAATTCCTTTAGAAAGAATTGTATTAGAAACTGATTGTCCATATTTAGCACCTGAGCCAAATAGAGGAAAGAGAAATTCTTCTTTAAATTTACCTCATGTGGCAAAAGAGATTGCTAGAATTAAGGATATTAGTTATGAAGAAGTCATTGAAACCACCTATAAAAATGCAAAAGCATTATATCGTATGAAATGAAAATGAGGTAGTTATGGAGAAATTAAGTAATCCAAAAAAGACGATTGAGATCATTCAAAAATATCAGTTCGGATTTCAAAAAAAATTTGGACAAAACTTTTTAATCGATGATCATGTGTTAACAAAAATCATGGATGGAGCCAATGTGACAAAAGATGATTTTGTGCTAGAAATTGGTCCAGGAATTGGAACGATGACACAATATTTAGCAGAGCGTGCAAGACAAGTGTTAGCTGTGGAAATTGATACCAAACTCCTTCCAATTTTAGAGGAGACATTAGCACCTTATGATAATGTAGAGGTGTTAAATAATGATATTTTAAAAGTGGATATGAATGAAATCGCAAATAAGTATAATAATGGGAAGCCGATTAAAGTAGTGGCCAACTTACCATATTATATTACAACTCCTATTATTATGGGGTTGTTTGAAAGTGGAGTTCCAATCGATAATATTACGGTTATGGTTCAAAAAGAAGTAGCAGATCGTATGCAAGTAGGTCCAGGAACGAAGGATTATGGTGCACTATCGTTAGCAGTCCAGTATTATGCAGAGCCATATATTATTGCTAATGTACCACCAAATTGCTTTATTCCAAGACCAAATGTCGGTTCTGCGGTTATCCGCTTGACAAGACATCAAGAGCCACCAGTTCAGGTAAAAGATGAGAAATTAATGTTCCGTATTATTCGCGCTTCTTTTAATCAAAGAAGAAAAACATTACAAAATGGATTAAATAACGCACAAGATCTTTCTTTTAGCAAAGAAGAAATTGTAAGGGCAATTGAATCTATTGGATTAAAAGCCACAGTTCGTGGAGAAGCGTTGACATTAGAGGAATTTGCTAAGCTAAATGATGCTCTTTGTGAGCTTCATGAAACAAAATAGAACAATATAATAATCGGAAATAAAATGGAGTCAATCGTTGTTGGCTCTATTTTTTTATTCTATAGGAAATTCCTCGCAAAGCCAGTTATCCTATGAAATAAAAAGCACTACGCATAATTTCTTTTTCTATGACATAAATTAGAATGAAATGGAAGTAACCTTATGCTAGTCGTGAAGAAATTTATGGATATAGAGGAGGATAAATATGACCGATTATCGAAGAATTGTATCTTATTTATATAAGTATGAACGTGGAAGAAAAGGTGAGAATGCAGGATATGTAAAGATAGATATTCGAAAAGGAAGATTAAAATTACTTGTTCATGCACAAGATCCAAAATGTTTAAAAGATAAAGAGTTTCAGGTGTATTTTTATTATCATGAAAGTGGTAAATTAATCGGTGTTCCAAGTGGAACGATGCGATTTTATGAAGAAGAAAGCGAGTTTCGAAAGGAAACCGATGAAAAAAATATGTTTCAAAGCTCCATACCATTTGAACGAATGGGAGGAGTAATTGTCTATTATAATGGAGAGCTTGCCTATGGTACAGAATGGGATGATAATCCAATTGCCATTGGAAAGTTAGAAACCGATAGGAAGCAAGAACAAGAATCAGTAAAGACGCCAGAGCCAAATGAGGGAAATGAAGAAAAAAAGGAACGAGAGGAAAAGCTAGTACCGACTTTAATAAAAGAAAAAGAAGAAAAGGATAGAATAAGTGTTAGAAACAATGAGAATGTAATAAGACCATCCGTGGAAAAGCCAGAGCAAAAAATAGAGCCAGAAAAAGAGAACACGCCTATGAAACAGGTAGAAGAAAGAGAAAAAGAGAGTGAAACAGGAAAACGGTTGTATTCTTCAAGAGATCTTGATGTTCCAATGGATTCGGAATATCCGTTAGGAATGAGTGAGTCAAAGTTCGTAGAAGAAAGCCGTCCTATGGAAGTATCATCTTTACAGAAAATAGAAGAAGAGCAAGAGGATGAGAGCAAATTGGAAAATTCAGGAGATTCGTTGGTAGTAGGACAAAATATTGATAGTAAAATAAAAGGTAAATACATAGAGCGTAAAAATGTTACAAAAAATGTTGAAAATTCAGAACAAAGTGAAAAAATTATAGAAATTCCGGGTTTAATTCTGGATCATGAGATTTTCTTAGGGTTACAGTCAATTTATAGCGGAAAAGATCAAGAAAAAATGTCAGTCTCTCAACAAAGAGAAACGCAGGAAACGAGACAAACAGATCTAGAGTATCAGAAAGTGGAGGAAAAAGCAAGGGATAGGATAAATTTTCCACCACAACAGCAGAAAGAAAAACAAGAGACTCCGCGGGAAATTGATCGTACAAGGGCGCTATTAAATGAGAGTCCAAAGATAGAATATCCAAATCATCCTCATATTTTAGAAATGGCTCGGATTCATCCACAGGACATTGGAAAATTGGAAATTAGCAATTGGCACTATGGAAGTAATAGTTTTTTAGTTCATGGATATTATGAACATCAATACATTGTATTAGGACGGATTCGAAGGAGAGATAACGAAGTAGACAATGTATTAGGAGTGCCAGGGGTGTATACGAATCAAGAAAAATATATGGCAACACAATTTGGATTTAAGGAATTTATCCCTGTAGAAGCAAGTAACATGAAAACAGGAACTTTTGGCTATTGGATTGCTCCACTGGTATAGTCATTGTTTGTTAAGATAGAAAGACAGAATCGTAATCTTATAGAATAATAGGATACACAAAAAGAGCGATTATAAAAAGAAGAGTTTTTTAGAACAAATCTTTTTGTAATCGTTCTTTTTTAGCGTTAGTTTTCGCTATTTCTTTCTTTGCTATATTCATATAATAACATAGATTTTTCTTCTCCACAGATGGAAGAGCTTTTAGAATGGCTAGTATTTTGATGAAATTGTAGCTTTTCTAAAAGACGAATGGAAGCAATATTAGAAGGAAGAACATAGGCTTTTATTTTGGAAACATCATATTCGGATTGGACAATATCGATAGCATGTTTGCATGCTTCATAACAATATCCTTGTTTTAAAAAGCGGTAGTCCATTTTATACCCCAAATAGGCTGTTTTATGAAAAATATCAGAGAAGCAAATCGTTCCTATCATATTTTGGGGGGCTATTTTTAAATAGATCCAAAGCCTTAAATAGGTTCTACTTTTCATAAGCTGATGTTCAATGGAGAGTGTTTGAAGTTGATAAGCAGGCGTATAAAAATGTGTGTCACGGGTAGGCTCCACTGGTTCTAGATGCTTTTTGTTTTCTTCATAAAATTCTAAAATTTTATGCCATCCCATTTCGGTTTCTGTTTTCAAAAGCAAACGTTTTGTTGTTGTTGAAAAATCCATCTTTCTTATCTCCTCTCGTTAAACGAAATTGAAAAAGGGTTATTCCATGTCAATTCCTCTTAGAAAGGTATTTGGGAGGAATTGTTTTATAGAGGAATAAAATTGTAATAAGGTTTTTGTGTCGTGAGCATGATAGCCTTGTTGTATGAGATCAGGAGAGTCTTTATAGCTTTGTAAATAGTAAAAAGAATTCCCTTTTAACCAATTTCCAATTTCTAAAATATCGTCGAGAGTATGGAGTTCTCGGATGATCGTAGTGCGAAATTCGTAGTCTATCGCTGTACTTTTCAGAATATTAACAGAGGAATCGATATTTTCAAAAGTTATTGTGGATAATCCTGCGGTTTTTGCATAATTTTGTGGACTGTTTTTAATATCCATTGCTACATAGTCCAATAAATTTTGTTCTAGTAGAGATTGTAATATATTCGGGTTATATCCATTGGTGTCTAATTTTACTCGATAGCCTAACTCCTTGATTTGATAAATAAAATCAGCCAGATCTTTTTGAAGGGTTGGTTCGCCGCCGGTAATACAAACTCCTTCTAAAATATTTTTCCGTTTTTTTAAATAGTCAATCACTGCTGTTTCCGGAATTTTAGAAAGGGTATTACAATGAAGAACTAATCCTCCGTTGTGGCAAAAAGGACAACAAAAATTACAGCTTCCAGTAAAGATGGTTGCTGCAAGATGTTCTGGATAGTCAAGAAGAGTTGATTTTTGAAAGCCGTAAATATTCATAAATTAAATCCTTTCGAATCATAAATTTATTTGTTTCTTAGTTTCATTATAGTTCATTTGTATGGTTTGTACCATAGAATTATTGTTCTTTGTACTTCTTTTCGATATAATGAAGAAAATATAAGTTGTAACATATAGTATGAGCAATGACTGGTAAAGAATTGGAAAGAGAAAGGGAATGAAAGTATCGATATGACACAAGATGAGATCTATATGAAAGAGGCAATGAAGCAAGCAAAAAAGGCAAAAGATATAGGAGATGTTCCCATTGGATGTGTGATCGTTTATGAGGACAAAATTATTGCAAGAGGGTATAATAAGAGGAATAAGATGAAGACAACACTGGCTCATGCGGAATTACTTGCTATGAAAAAGGCAAGTAAAGTGCTCGGCGATTGGAGGCTCGAAGGATGTACGATGTATGTGACGTTAGAGCCATGTCAAATGTGTGCGGGAGCGATTGTACAAGCTCGGATTCCAAAAGTTGTAATCGGGACGATGAATCCGAAAGCGGGATGCGCAGGATCGATTATTAATCTTTTGCAGATGGAGCGTTTTAACCATCAAACCGAAATTGTAAAAGGTGTACTAGAAGAGGAATGCTCGGTTTTAATGAAAGATTTCTTTCAAATGGTTCGAGAGAAGAAAAAGCGGGAAAAAGAAGAAAAAAAGAACTCACTTTTGTTTGACAAATAAAAGAAAAAAGGTTATACTAAAGAGCACAGTCTTTTAAAAAAGAAGACCAAGTATCAAACTTATGTCATAAAGTTTCCGTACTAGCCGGGGAACTAGCGGTGCCCTGTACTTGCAATCCGCTACAGCAAGGGTGATGGAGCGATCGAGGGTTTCCGATTGAGGAGCAGCCCTTAGTAAGTGGCGTTGACGTTTGGGTCTTACGCAATAGGAATCTATGAACCGTGTCAGGTCAGGAATGGAGCAGCACTAAGTAGAACCTTCTATGTGCCGTAAGGGTGCCTGAATCGAGCAAACTGCTAAGGTAACGTCTTTGAGGAGAAATTCAAAATCCTCCGTACGGATTTGAAATAAAATACTAATAATCTTAAGAAATAAATACAAATGAGCCAAGTAAAGTTTTAAATTTTGCTTGGCTCATTTTGATTTACGTGGAAAGCAATGAGTCAGAAACAACTGTTAGAAAATAAAAAAATATGATATGATTTTGTTAGAATAAAATAGACATTTTGCTAGAAGATAGCAAAAAATAAAACAGAATGTAAGGAGAATTTTCATGGATTATCAATTACTTAGAAAACAGTTAGCAGCATTATTAGAAGAGGAGACTTTTTTTGTTCCAGCCCTTTCCAATGCGTCTGCTTTATTAAAAGAAGCATTGTCTGATATCAATTGGGCGGGATTTTATTTAATGAGAGAGGGAGCTTTAGTGTTAGGTCCATTTCAAGGAAAACCTGCTTGTATTCACATTGCGGTTGGAAAAGGAGTATGTGGGACAGCGGTACAAAAGGATCAGACAATGCTCGTTTCTGATGTGCATGAATTTGTAGGGCATATCGCTTGTGACAGTGCCTCTAACTCTGAAATTGTCGTACCGATTCATAAAAATGGAACGATTGTAGGCGTTTTAGATATCGATAGTCCGATAAAAAATCGATTTACAAAAGAGGATCAAGAAGGGTTAGAGGTGTTTGTAAAAGAGATAGAAGATAAGGTAGTCTTTTAATCAACAGGAAAATCAGTTCATAAACAATAGGAGTAAGGAGAAATTTGTTATGAGGAAAGGAATAAAGAAAACATTTATATTTTTTATGTGTTGTGTCATGGGAGGTTCTTTTAGTGGAAACTTCACCTCTATACCAATAAAAGCGGCACAAGTAAAAGAAGAGCAGAACAAAGATGGTCAAAAAAGAGAGGCTATTTTATCGGCTTATCGTACCTTTTTAAAAAAACAGGAAGGAAATTATTTTCGGGTGGATACGATAAAGGGAGAAGAGATGCCTATTTTATTTGTGGCAGATTATCGAGAATCCGATACAAAAACGACCCATCATGTAAAGATCTATCAAGCAAAACAAAAAAAGCAGGGAAGTTCCCAATATGTAGTGAAAAAGATTGGAGACGCAGAATGTACCAGTAGCGCCTATGATCTATTTTTAAACAAGAAAGGTGAACTTGTCTATGGCAGTCATCACTATACTGGTTATCTTTCTATGAAAAAAGGAGTGCTTTTGAATCACTATTATTATTCAAAATCGGATAAAAAAGGAAAGGAAACTTTTTTTCATAGGATTTATAAGAATAATAAGAAAGTGAAAGAAGAAAAAGTAACATCAGCGATAGGAAATAAGAAAATCTATGGTGCTTGGGACGAGATGGGTGAGCAACCATTTATTTTTTATAAAAATACATATAAAAATCGCATTAACTATATAAAATAAAATTTTTAGTGTATTAATTTAGAAATTAATAGCAAAATGATAGGAATATTGATCATTAGTTTGACAATTGTGATATAATAAGGATAGGCAAACAATAGAATGATTTACGCGGAGGCAACGAGTCAGAAACCATGCTTGCATGAGTTTCTGACGACTGCTCGCGAACGTGAGAAACTCATAAAGCGTGTTTCTCATCGTTGACAGTGTATGTGAAGGAGTTGATCTTTATGGAACTATTACCTGAAATTAGAGATGTTATGGAAGAATATAAAGAAATGCAATTTATGTATCGTTCTGCACTAAAAACATTAAAAGCAAGGCTTGATATTTTAAATGATGAATTTCAATATATTCATAACTATAATCCTATTGAAATTATCAAGACAAGGGTGAAGACAGAAGAGAGCATTATAAGAAAACTTCAAATGAAAGGCCTTTCTATCACATTAGAGCATATTAAAAGAGAGATTGATGATATTGCAGGCGTTCGTGTTGTTTGTACTTATACGTCCGATATTTATCGCATTGTAGATATGATTTCAAGGCAACAAGATATTGAAATTATGCGAGTGAAAGATTATTATCTTGATCCAAAGCCAAGTGGCTATCGGAGCTATCATATGATTGTTGCAGTTCCAATTTATTTGACGGAACGCCCAGTAAAAGTAAAGGTAGAAGTTCAAGTTTGTACGCGTGCCATGGATACATGGGCAAACTTAGAAAATAAAGTATTTTACCAATACGAAGGACAGCCACCAGTTCATTTGAGAAAAGAATTGAGAGAGTGTGCCGATATGATCTATTATTTGGACACGAAATTATTAGAAATTAAAGAAGATATTTCTGAAGTATAATGGATTTCAAAGGGGATAGACATGATAGTGGAGATATTAGATTGGTTCGTTAGTTTTATTGTAGTTTTAGAAGAATTTTTATACTATAAGAAAGTACAGTTTACAAGGGACTACACAGGGTAGGTATCTGACGGGAGGGGTGCCGCCAGTCAGATTTTCCATGTGATGTTCAAGCTGTCGCTTGTGGCGGCTATGGTGGTGATCATCAAATCCACCACACG
>DVIZ01000156.1 GCA_018710905.1 Candidatus Scybalomonas excrementigallinarum
ATATTGAATCTTGGTATAATCGCAAGAGAATTCATAGTGCAATCAATTATTTAACACCACAGGCTGCACATAGTGCTGCCTAGTGGTGAAATAGTTAAACTTTTTGTGTCTATGATATTGACATAGATCCAAATTGAGATGGAAATAGTATATTTATAAATAATATAATAAGTATAAGTGCATAAAATAAAGATAACAAGAGTATTGTATTGATAAAGAAATAGTAATTTGGTAGAATTTAGTTAATCTATAAATGAAACGTTATAATAATAAAGAGAAATATAGAACACATATAATTAGTAATTAGATAGAAGTGGGGGTGAATAGTTATGACGTGTCCATATATGACTTTAGCAGACGAGACAGAAATTTTACATTCACAAATAAAGATAATGGGAAAGAAGGAGTGATTGTATATTTTGAACGTCCAACAGAACAAGGTTTTAATGCTGCATGATGTGAGTTACCAGAATATAAATGGATTTTTAAGGAAGAAAAATCAATGTTTATACAGAGTATCAAAAATATAATTAAATTAAAATTTAGGAGGAGTATGTATGAAGCGTTTTAAGAAAGTTTATCAGCAAGGCACTATTGATATATTTGAAATTTGGGTTGATACAGAAACAGGTGTGAATTATGTGTTTCATAGAAACGGAAATGCAGCAGGTTTTACGCCGTTACTTGACAAAGAGGGAAAACCAATAGTAACACCATAACTTTTTGTTTACTTCTAACAGTAAAACAACTCCCTCTTCTATATTGAAGTATTCGAAAATAACTATTATATTTGCTCATAAAGGAAATTACAATCAATGAAGAGAAAGAAATGGACTTTATTAAGATTAAGCTAACAGATGAGTTGATTTTATTCTTACAACAAAATGGCGGAACACCTATCAAGGGTATTCCGTCTTCTCTTATGTCTCATTCTATGGGAATACGATTTATAGATATAGAACTCATTTTATAAAAAGATAGTAAATGAAACAATCATAGGAATAAAGAGAGTTTTCTGTATCCAAAGTGTAAACGGGATTCAATTATAAATATAGCAATGAATAAAAATAAAACATTTATTGCTATATTTTTTCGACTATTTATGGTATAATCTGTTAAAATTGGAAGCTATGGAGGAGATGGAAATGGAATATATTATAGATGCTTGCAGTGGAAAAAGTATTGATGTATCAGAAGGGCAGAAAATAACGATTATTGACATTGAAGGTGGACAGGTAGTTGATTTCTTTGCAGAGTGTAAGGGAAATCCTGATGAATTTTTATCTACCGGAGTTACCATAGATTGTAATGAATCATTACGATTATCAGTTGGAAATCATATTTATTCTAACCTTTATCATCCAATGTTTGAAGTAATTTATGATGAGGTTAAGGAGCATGATCTGCTTCATCCATGCTGTCGCCCTGAAATGTACGATTTCTTTTATCATAATGGTATGGGACATTCCAATTGTTTAGATAATATTAATCACAGTCTGGATGAAAAAAGACCAATCATTCATCGGGTAAATATTTTCATGTATACGAAGATTAATATGGACGGTTCTATTTCTGTTGAACGCCCACTGTCAAAAGCAGGAGATAAAATTATTTTGAAAGCTGAAATGGATATGCGTTTGGGTATTGCTGCTTGTAGTGTATCTGAGAGCAATTGCAACAGTGGAAAATGTTCATCAATCAAAATTCTCGTTGAGGATTAGTGATTAAGATAAATTCCTATTTATTTCTAGCACCCCTAAAAACAACTCCCTCTTCTATATCATTTTATATTTCAATAGAAGAGAGAGGTTTTCTATTGTTACACAAACCCTTCGCATTCACTTATGGTATGGTTCTTTCTTCATAATCCGATAAGCTCGATAAATTTGTTCCGATAAAACAGCTGCCGTCAAAGAAGGGGATAGACTCAACGAAGAAATAGACATCGTCTCCATTTGGTTATCTTCCATGACAGACCCTAAAAATTCTTCTGAAAATCCAATGAGGAATAAAAGATCGCTTTTTCCTGTTAATCCTAATGTTTCTATTTTTTTTGAAAGCTGTTCGGAAGAGAGTGTTTCTTTTGATGGAAGAATAGAAAAAGCAGTAGTAGAAGGTGTGAGATGCTTTAAGGCATCTTTTTCTTTTTTACAACAGAAAAAATGAAATTTACAATAGCGAGAGAGGCGTTTTCCGTATTCTTTTACTGCACCGTTACTAGCAGGTGTCATCTTTGAGCTGTTTACAATGATTTTAATATTCATAAAAATCTCCTAATTATAATTTTTCTAAAGCAGAGTGTAGTTTATTTCTGTAAAATACCGATAGAAAATAAAATCAGCTATTTGTGAAGAAGTTACGACTACTTAGAGATAGAAAAAGCCGTTTGCATTAAACTTAGCAAACGGCAATCAATGCACCAGAAGGGAATCGAACCCCCGCACCTGGCTCCGGAGGCCAGTGCTCTATCCACTGAGCTACTGATGCGCACGAGATATAGTATACACTATTTTAAGAATAATTTCAAACATTTCTTGAAAAAAAATATACACTTTGTTAAAATGAATAAATAGAAACAGATGAGAAGGAAGAGGGAGGGGTAAAAAGATGAGGAAGAGGGCATATTTGCCTTTAATCATTTGTTGGGTCTTTTATTTTTTATTATGCATTGCATTCATTAACTATGTAGGTGACAATTACAATAGGAAAAAGAGTGTTGTAGCAGAGCGGAAACAGCAAATAGGGGTGGAATTGGAAACAGCCACGTTATCTCCAGAAGAATTGGAAGAAAATTTTTCGGAATCAGCAACAGAAGAGGAAGATACCTCATTGGCAGAAGTGGATAATGAAGAAATGAATCAGCTGATTCAAACAGTATTACAAGCGATGGCAGATGGCGATGCAAAGACATTACGATTACTCGATGCTTATCCAAAGACTTATGATGATGAAGAAAGTCTAAAGCGTGGAGCGGAAATGATAGAAGAATATAAAAATGTAAAAAATTATTTTAAAAAAGGATTATTTGCGGATACCTATTTTATATTTACGACCGCGGATATGAAGATCAAAGGATGTGAGACTTTAGCACCAAGTATGCTTGAGTTTTATGTAGTAAAAAGAGAAGATGGTAAATTTATGATTGATACAACACCAACCGATGATATGGACGTAGCAGTTTCTAATTATATGGTGAAAATGCAAAATGAAAACGATGTGTTACAGTTAGTTGAAACGGTCAATCAATCCTTTGCTATTGCTTGCCAAAATGATAAAAATTTAAAAAAGATTGTAACGGGTCAATCGTAATTTTTGATATAGAAATGGAATGAAATCCATGGTGTTTTGAATAAATTGCAAAATACCATGGATTTTTTAGTGAATTATTTGTCAAATTTTATTAAAAATAGAAGAAATGAGATGATTTTCATAAGAAATATAAAATGAAAGAATGAAAACGAAATCTTTCATTTCCACTTGAAAAAATAGGAAGTGATTGGTATAATGTGAACAAAAGCAAAGCGAAGCATTCAAGACTAATAAAGTTGAGTTTGTAAAAGGGCAGAGCGAGTAAAAGGAGGACTTAATGATGTCATATGTAGATGAGGTAATGGAACTTGTGGTGAAAAAAAATCCAGGAGAAGCGGAGTTTCATCAAGCAGCAAAAGAAGTATTAGAATCTATTCGTCCAGTGATTGAAGCAAAAGAAGACTTCTATAGAAGAGAAGCATTGCTTGAAAGAATAGTAGAACCAGAAAGACAAATTAAATTCCGTGTGCCTTGGGTGGATGACAAAGGTCAAGTGCAGGTAAATACAGGCTACCGCGTACAGTTTAATAGTGCAATTGGACCTTATAAAGGAGGACTCCGTTTGCACCCATCTGTTAATACAAGCATTATTAAATTTTTAGGATTTGAACAGATCTTTAAAAACTCTTTAACAGGACTTCCTATCGGTGGAGGTAAAGGTGGTTCTGACTTCGATCCAAAAGGAAAATCGGATCGAGAAGTTATGGCATTTTGTCAAAGCTTTATTACAGAACTTTATAAATATATTGGAGCTGATACAGACGTTCCAGCTGGTGATATCGGAACAGGGGCTAGAGAAATCGGTTATATGTATGGACAGTATAAAAGATTAACTGGCTTATACGAAGGTGTATTAACAGGAAAAGGTCTCACATATGGTGGCTCTTTAGCAAGAACAGAAGCGACAGGATACGGCTTATTATATTTAACAGATGAAATGTTAAAAATGAACGGAAAAGAAATCGCTGGTAAAACAGTAGCAGTATCTGGTTCTGGAAATGTTGCGATTTATGCTATGGAAAAAGCTTACGAATTAGGTGCAAAACCAGTTACTTGTAGCGATTCCACAGGTTGGGTATACGATCCAGAAGGAATCGACTTAGCTGCTGTTAAGGAAATCAAAGAAGTAAAACGCGGAAGATTAACCGAATATAAAAACTACCGTCCAAATGCAGAATATCATGATGGAAAAGGAGTATGGACTGTAAAAGTTGATATCGCTCTTCCTTGTGCAACTCAAAATGAATTAGATTTAGAAGATGCAAAAACATTAGTGGCAAATGGTGTTATGGCAGTAGCAGAAGGTGCGAATATGCCTTCTACATTAGAAGCAACGGAATACTTCCAGAAAAACGGAGTATTATTTGCTCCTGCAAAGGCTGCAAACGCTGGTGGAGTTGCTACTTCTGCTCTTGAGATGTCTCAAAATAGCGAACGTTTAAGCTGGACATTTGAAGAAGTTGATGCAAAATTAAAAGGAATTATGGTAAATATTTGTCACAATATGGCAGATGCGGCTAAGAGATATGGCTTTGAAGGCGATTATGTAAAAGGTGCTAATATTGCAGGCTTTGAAAAAGTAGCAGAAGCTATGATCGCACAAGGTGTTTGCTAGTTAAAACGATTAATTGTTATTTATTTATAAATAAAAAAGAGATTGTGTAGGAAAAATCTGTTTCATAATGAAAGAAAATTTGCGAAAATAAGCGAATATCGTTATGAAAAAAAGAAGATTTTTATGCAATCTCTTTTTTTAGTTTTTTTTAATAGTTATATCATAGTATTCAATACAAATTTATGTTAGAATATGCTTTAGATAACTTTTTCCAAGAGAGTGGATAAAGCCGTAAAGAGAGCGAAGGAGAAGTAGTGAGATGAGGAATTTTGCAATTACTACAGATTCAAATTCTGATTTGTCAAAAGATTATATTGACAAAAATCATATCGGGGTAATCCCTTATTTTTATGAGATTGACCATGTAGTATATGGGGAGAGAGTCAGTTTGCGATTAAGCGACTTTTACAAGAAAATTCAATCAGGCAGTGTTCCAAAGATCATGAATTGTAACGTGGAACGAATCAAAGAGGTATTTCGAAGCTATTTGGAAGAAGGACTGGATATTTTGCATATTGGAACAACCCATTGTTTTAATTCTAGTTATGACAATCTTCATAAGGCGATCGAAGAATTGCGAGAAGAATATCCAATTGCGAGAATTATTGAGTTAGATTCCAGAAGCATTTCCATGGGACTTGGACTTATGATAACTAGTGCAGTTGCCATGAAGAAAAATGGGCGAACAATGGATGAGATTATCGATTGGATCGAACGAAGTAGAACCGGATTTTGGGCAGTCTTTTTTCTTTCCGATCTTTCTTATTTGTCAAGAATTGGAATTATGACAGAGAAAGAGGCTCTTCTTCATCGTGTTTTGCGAAGAAATCCTGTACTAGTGATGAATGAAAATGGTTTTTGTCAAAAAGTGAAGGATATGAAAAATAATAAAAAAACATTTGCAAAAATGATACGAATGATGGAACGTCGCCTTGGAATGATGAGAGATAAATCTTTACAGTTTTGTATTTTACATGGAGATGCGCCAGAACAGGCAAAAAATGCAGCAGCCTATTTAACAAGGCGTTATCCACGATCATCTGTTTTAATTCAGACAGCAAATCCTGATATGGGAGCTAGATTTGGAAAAGGAACCATTGGCATTTGCTTAATGGGAGAATATCATGATAACACAGGAGGAAGAGATGGTCAAAAGAAACAAAAGGTCGATTCTAGAAGGGAGCAATCAATCCGATTTAGAAAATGGGATTCGCCTCAATAAATATTTAAGTGATGCAGGCGTGTGTTCTAGAAGACAAGCGGATCATTTAATTGAACAGGGAAAAGTAAAAATTGATGGAAAAGTAGCTGTTACAGGTACAAGAGTACAAAAAGGACAAAAAGTTACGGTGGATGGAAAACCTATTCAACAAGAAGAGAAGCTTGTTTTAATCGCCTTTCATAAGCCGAGAGGAATTGTATGTACGGCAGAAAAAAGAGAAAAAAATAATATTATTGATTATATTCATTATCCAACAAGAATTTATCCTGTCGGTCGACTTGATAAAGAGTCAGAAGGTATTATTTTATTGACGAATCATGGAGAATTGGCAAATCGCATTTGTAAAGCGCGCTATTATCACGAGAAAGAATATATTGTAACGGTAAATAAGCCGATTACTGATTCTTTTTTAAAGAGAATGTCAGAGGGCGTTCCTATTCTTGGAACGATCACAAGACCTTGTAAAGTGAAAAAAGAAGGAACATATACTTTTCGCATTATTTTAACACAGGGCTTAAATCGTCAGATTCGTAGAATGTGTGAATATTTGGGATATCAGGTGACAATATTAAAAAGGATTCGAGTGATGAATGTAGAGCTTGGGGATTTAAAAGTTGGAACCTATCGTGATGTGATGGGGAAAGAATTAAATGAGCTGAATAAAATGTTGTCAAAGGAGAGAGAGAATGGAACAAAAGTTAGCACGAATCAAAGAACTAATAAAAATTCTAAACGACGCAAGTAAAGCCTACTATCAAGAAGATCGAGAAATTATGAGCAATTTAGAATACGATGCTCTTTATGATGAACTGGTGGCATTGGAAAAAGAAACAGGAACGGTTTATGCCAATAGTCCAACGGTTCAAGTTGGTTATGAGCTTCTTAGTGAATTGGTAAAAGAAAGACATAGTTCTCCAATGCTTTCTCTTGATAAGACAAAAGATGTGGGTAATTTAAAAGATTGGTTAGGGGATCAAGAAGGGATTCTCTCTTGGAAATTAGATGGACTTACTATCGTTTTAACCTATGAAAATGGAGTACTTCAAAAGGCAGTCACTCGAGGAAATGGCGAGATTGGGGAAGTAATTACCAATAATGCCAAGACATTTGTGAATTTGCCAAAGCAGATCTCTTATACAGGAAAAATGGTGCTTCGAGGAGAAGCGGTTATTAAATATTCTGATTTTGAGAAGATCAATGCAGAGATTGAAGATGTAGAATCCAAGTATAAAAATCCAAGAAATTTATGTAGTGGTTCTGTTCGTCAATTAAATAATGAAATTACAGCCAAGAGAAATGTACATTTTTTTGCTTTTAGTCTTGTAGAAGCAGAAGGCATTGATTTTAAAAATTCCATTGAACAGCAGTTGTTATTTTTAAAACAACAAGGATTTGAAGTAGTAGAATATCAGAGAGTGACAAAAGATACGATTGAAGAAGTTGTTCAATGGTTTTCGGAACATATTGCACAAAATGACTTTCCATCGGATGGGCTTGTTCTCATTTATGATGATATTTCTTATGGAAAAAGCCTTGGAAGAACGGCGAAATTCCCTAGAGATTCTATCGCTTTTAAATGGGCAGATGAGTTGGCAAAGACCACATTGACAGAAATTGAGTGGAGTCCTTCTAGAACAGGTTTAATTAATCCGGTAGCGATTTTTGAACCTGTAGAGCTAGAAGGGACAACCGTGAGCAGAGCGAGTTTACACAATATTAGTATCGTAGAGAATTTAAAGCTTGGAATTGGGGATTGTATTACTGTTTATAAAGCGAATATGATCATTCCACAGGTGGCGGAAAACTTAACGAAGAGTGGAAAGATAAAAATTCCAGAACATTGTCCTGCATGTGGTGGAAAGACAAAAATTCAAGATGTAAATGGGGTTCGCTCTTTATATTGTACCAATGAGTTTTGCTCTGCCAAAAAAATAAAATTATTTAGTCATTTTGTATCAAGAGATGCTATGAATATCGATGGCTTGTCAGAAATGACATTAAATAAATTTATTGAACAAGGATTTTTAAAAGAGCTTTATGATCTCTTTTCATTAGAACAATATAAAGAACAGATTTTAGAACTAGAAGGGTTTGGACAACGTTCTTACGATAAATTGATAGAATCCATTCAAAAGGCGAGAATGACGACGCTTCCTCGCTTTATTTATAGTTTAGGGATTCCAAATATCGGATTGTCCAATGCAAAAATGCTTTGCAAACAGTATCAGTACCAATTAGAACCGTTAAAAAAAGCAACGGTAGAAGAACTTGTTTGTATTGATGGAATTGGAGAAGTGATTGCAAAGAGCATTTGTGATTACTTTGAAAATGAACATAATGAGAAAGTCATTACTGCGTTGTTAAAAGAAATTACAATCGAGGAGCCGACAAAAGAGCAAAACTTAGAATTAAAAATGGAAGGTCTCACGTTTGTTATTACTGGATCGGTAGAGCGATTCAAAAACCGAAATGAAGTCAAGGCAGTAATTGAAGAGCTTGGTGGAAAAGTGACAGGAAGTGTAACAAGTAAAACCAATTATTTGATTAACAATGATAATACATCCAGTTCTTCCAAAAATAAAAAAGCAAAAGAGCTAGGAATCCCAATTATCACCGAAGAGGAATTTATTAATCAATTTGAAATAACCATATAAATGTAAAAAGGACTATCGCAGAATCGAACGTTTCGTTTGCGATAGTCCTTTTTGTGTGGAAGGCATACAGCGTTGTTTTTTAATTAGTAAAATCTTTATGAGCAAAAAGAGCAACTCCTAATACGACCGAACAGCCGTAAATGCCACATTTAAAAAAGAGTTGATATAAATTGTTGATATTGGGAAGAATAAGATAGCTAATTCCTCCAGAAATACAAGCAATGCAAGCAGGTTTTAGTAAAGCCACATAAGGTTCAAAAGAGAGCCTTGTTTCGGTTAAGATGACAATGAGGTGAAGGGCGATTAAAATTAAATCACTCGCCAAAAGCCCCCATAGATATCCTGTAATTCCATAGCGAGGAATTGCATAAATAACAAAGAATAAAATGACTCCAGAAGCGATCATGTTGTGAAGAAAGGTTTTGCTCGTTTTTCCAAGACCGTTTAAAATACTGGATAGGGTTGTTGTTAAATATGTAAAAGGACAAATAAGTGCCATCATAAAAAGCAATTCTCCTGCGGAACGGCTATGAAAAATAAAATAACCTAATTCTTTTCCGTAAAATAAGAAAAGGAAACAGGAAAAAATACCAATGAGTATACTATAGTAAATGCTTTTTGAAGAAGCTTTACAAATCAAATCCTTTTGTTTCCTAGCTTTTGCAGAAGAAATGGTAGGCAAAAGCATGACGGATAAGGAATTGGTAATAGCAGAAGGAAAGAAGATAAATGGCATAACCATTCCTGTTAAAATTCCATATACCTCTAAGGAAACATCTTTATTATGATAAAAAGTAAGAAAAGCAGAAGGAATTAAGACAGCTTCTGCACTTTGCAACAATGTAAGGACAAGGCGATTGGAAGTGAGAGGAATACTGTCGTGAAGAAGCTCCTTTGCCAGTTTTTTATAAGTAAGGGGAGCTGGTTCATCAAAACACCGTTCTTTTCGTTCTCGATATAAAAATAAAGCGACAAGAAAGAAAAAAGAACCAATTTCTCCTACTGCCATTCCAAATACCGCCACTTCAGCGTGAGCTTTTTGATTGGAAAAGAGAGTGACGGATAATGCATAAATACTTCCAACACGGATCAATTGCTCAATGAGCTGAGTGGAAGCAGGAAGTAAGGAGTTTGTCATTCCTAATTCATAGCCTAAAATGCAAGCCTTAATGGAGACAAACGGAAGGGCAAAAGAAATAATTTTTAAACAAATAGCACAAGCGGGCTCGTTTAAAATAGAACTACTAATGGGTGTTGCAAAAAAATAAAGGATTCCATAGGCCACAAGAGAAAGGGAAAAGGAAAAAGAAATTCCTGTTAGCAGTACCTTATGGCGTAATTTTGGATGGTTTGGCGGGCAAGAGGCGATCATTCTAGAAATGGAAGTTTCGATCCCTTGACAACAAATGCTAAAACAAAGTAAGTAGACAGGAAAAATCAGTTGATAAATTCCGACTTCTTTTGCGCCAATGAAACGGGAGAGAAAAATTCTGTTATAAAAACCTAAAATACGGGATAAAAATCCAGCAACTGTTAAAATTAACGTGCCTTTAATGAGAGGATTCTTTATTTTCATAAAATGCCTAAAAAGTCTTTTTGTAAACATATGTGAAAACATGAGAAACTATGCGAAATGTATTTTTTCAAATACATATAAGATCTTAACAGAGAAACGGTTGACAGAATAGGATTCCAGTGATATTATACTAACATAAAGTTGACAAAAATAGTCGGGATTAAATCCATCATTAAAATAACGATTCAATTTTTTAATCATATCATACTTATAGTAGAGATGACAAGAAAAATTTTGATGATGCCGACAAATTTTTTAGAAGGGAGGCGCTGCATGAAAATATCCACAAAAGGACGATACGGTCTTAGAGCCATTGTTGATATAGCATTAAATGGTGAGAAAGATGCGGTATCCATAAGCAGTATTTCAGAACGACAATCGATTTCTGTCAGCTACTTAGAACAGCTTTTGGCAAAGCTTAGAAAAGCGGAGTTAATTAAGAGTATTCGAGGAGCTCAAGGAGGCTATCGTTTAAATAGACCAGCGGAGGAAATTTCTGTTGGAGCCGTTTTAAGAGCGTTAGAGGGAGATTTAAGACCAGTTGATTGTTCTGAACTCTCTGAAGAAGGTGAAGGCGGGTGCGAAAGTGCAAATTTTTGCGTAACGAAGTATGTATGGCAGAAGATGAATGATAGTATTAATGATACGGTTAATCATATTTCCATTCATGAATTAGTGGAAGAAGCAAAAATGACACCTGCTTATAAAAGCACAAGAGATTGTGAAAAATAGTCGTAAGACGTAATTGATATAGAATAGTTTGAATCTTTCATATACTTTCGTATATAAAATGATAGAATAAGTAGAGCAAGAGATTGCAGAAATAGGAGTGATAGTAGCATGGATAAAAAAGTAATTTATTTAGATCACGCGGCAACAACACCAGCAAGACCAGAAGTTGTAGAGGCAATGCTTCCATATTTTACAGAGAAGTTTGGAAATCCATCTAGTGTATATAGTTTCGCATCAGACAATAAAAATGTGATTACAGACGTAAGAGAGCAAATTGCAAATACACTTGGTGCTAAAACAGAAGAAATCTATTTTACTGCAGGTGGTAGTGAGTCCGATAACTGGGCGTTAAAGGCAACTGCAGAAGCTTATGAGAATAAAGGAAAGCATATTATTACAACAAAAATTGAACATCATGCAATTCTTCATACAGCAGAGTATTTAGAAAAACAAAGAGGGTTTGAAGTAACTTATCTTGATGTAGATGAAAATGGTTTTGTTCGTCTTGATGATTTAAAAGCAGCAATTCGTCCAGATACTATTTTAATTTCTATTATGTTTGCAAATAACGAAATTGGAACAATTGAACCAATCAAAGAAATTGGTGCAATTGCAAAAGAACATGGAATTTTATTCCATACAGATGCGGTACAAGCTTATGGACAAATTCCAATTAATGTAGATGAATGTAACATTGATATGTTAAGTGCCAGTGGACATAAATTAAATGGGCCAAAAGGAATCGGTTTCCTCTATATTCGTAAAGGGGTAAAAATTCGTTCCTTTATTCACGGTGGTGCTCAGGAAAGAAAACGTCGTGCAGGAACAGCCAATGTGACAGGAATTGTTGGACTTGGAAAGGCCGTTGAAATTGCATTTGCTACAATGGAAGAACGTACAAAGAAAGAAATTGAATTACGCGATCATTTAATTAACCGCATTTTAACAGAAATTCCATATACAAGATTAAATGGAGATCGTGTTAATCGTCTTCCAAACAATGTGAATATTAGTTTTCAATTCATTGAAGGAGAGTCTTTATTAATTATGCTCGATATGAATGGAATTTGTGGTTCTAGCGGTTCTGCTTGTACATCAGGCTCTCTTGATCCATCCCATGTATTATTAGCGATTGGACTCCCACATGAAATTGCACATGGTTCTTTAAGATTGACATTAGGTGATGAAAATACAATGGAAGAAATGGATTATGTTGTTGATAAATTAAAAGAAATTGTATCAAGACTTCGTTCTATGTCTCCATTATATGAAGATTTTGTAAAAAAGAACTAAGAGAAATTGAAAATAAAAAGGAATAGTAGATAAAGGAGTAAAATAGTATGTATAGTGAAAAAGTAATGGATCATTTCCAAAACCCAAGAAATGTTGGAGAAATTGAAAATGCAAGTGGTGTAGGTACTGTTGGTAATGCAAAATGTGGAGATATCATGCGTGTGTACTTTGATATTGATGAAAATCAAGTGATTCGCGATGTAAAATTCAAAACATTTGGTTGTGGTGCAGCTGTTGCAACAAGTAGTATGGCAACAGAACTTGTAAAAGGAAAAACAATCGAAGAAGCGATGAAAGTTACAAATAAAGCGGTTATGGAAGCATTAGATGGACTTCCACCAGTAAAAGTGCACTGTTCTTTATTAGCAGAAGAGGCAATTCATGCAGCTCTTTGGGATTATGCTCAAAAAAATGGTATTACAATCGAAGGTTTAGAAAAACCAAAGACAGACATTAGCGAGCATGAAGAAGAAGTAGAAGAAGAATACTAAAATTTATTGTATTCGTAGATAATAGAAAAAGTTTCCTAAAAACAAAAAATCAGAAAGATCATTCTTTCCTATTAATAATCAGCTAAGTAAAATCTGTACAGGATAAAGACATTGTTCTTTTTTTCTTGTACAGATTTTTTCTGTCGTTGATACGAAGGCAATGAGTCATATAAAAGAATATAGGTTGCAACCTTTTTTTTTGCTATGTTAGGATAAAATGGATGAAAAAAGATATGCAAATGATGGATAAACTTATTGCTAGGGAAACATGATTTTGTAGGAACAAGAAGGGTTTAATAGGAAAATTATAAAAAATACAAAAGGAGAAAAAGAAATGGCTGAAAAAGTAGTAATTGGTATGTCTGGTGGTGTGGATTCTTCTGTTGCCGCTTATTTATTAAAGAAAGCGGGATACGATGTAATCGGTGTTACCATGCAGATTTGGCAGGAACAAGAAAATGAAGTAATCGAAGAAGAAGGGGGATGTTGTGGATTATCTGCAGTGGATGACGCAAGAAGAGTTGCAAACGCCCTTGGAATTCCTTATTATGTTATGAATTTTCGTGGGGAGTTTCAAAAAAATGTCATTGATTATTTTGTAGATGAATATACCCATGGTAGAACACCAAACCCATGTATTGCTTGTAACCGTTATGTAAAGTGGGAGTCCCTTTTAAGACGTTCCTTGGACATTGGAGCGGATTATATTGCTACCGGACATTATGCTCGTATTGAGAAGCTTCCAAATGGAAGATATGCAATTAAAAAATCGGTAACTGCTGCAAAAGATCAAACATATGCTCTTTATAATTTGACACAAGAGCAGCTTTCTAAAACATTGATGCCAGTCGGCGATTATACAAAAGACGAGATTCGTAAAATGGCAGAAAGTATCAATCTTCGTGTCGCTAATAAGCCTGATAGCCAAGAAATCTGTTTTGTTTCTGATAATGATTATGCAGGATTTATTGAAAAAGAAATCGGAAAGAAATTTGAAAAAGGAGATTTCGTTGATATCAATGGTAATGTAGTTGGACAGCATAATGGGATTATTCATTATACAATTGGACAGAGAAAAGGACTTAATTTATCGCTTGGACGACCTGTTTTTGTTGTGGATATTTTACCAGAAACTAATCAAGTCGTTGTCGGAGATAATCAAGATGTATTTGCAAAAGGACTTATTGCGGATCGTATGAATTTTATGGCAATTGAAGAGCCTGCCATTGGAGAAGAAATTCGTTTATTTGCAAAAATTCGTTATAATCATGCAGGAGCTCCATGCACCATAAAAAGAATTAACGAAGAACAATGTGAAGTATTATTTGATGAGCCACAAAGAGCGATTACCCCTGGACAAGCGGTTGTATTTTATGATGGCGATTATGTTGCAGGTGGCGGTACAATTGTAAAACGTGTTGTCGAATAGAGAAAGGGGAAACATTCACAATTGTGCCAGCAGGAGTTGTAGAATTGGCAGAAAAACAATGGGAAGGATATGCCTATATCCGTCCATAGAGAAGATTCTAATAGTTTGTTATAGAAGCTTTTCATGATAGATAAAAAATTTTATTATGACAGAAAAGGGCTGTTGCACTAAGTTTCAGTCATACAAGGTATCGGGTATTTTTCTATGAATCATTCCTATCTTTTGTATGAGATTTTCTTAATGCGACAGCCCCTTTGTTTTTCCTAATTCGTTATTTGATGACTGCTCGCGAACATGAGAAATTCGCGAAGCGTGTTTCACATCGTTGTGCTTTATAATTTGATAAATTCAGGTTTTTGTTCTCTAAAAATAGTATAGTATTTAAATCCAATGGATTTTAACATATCAGGCACTAAATGAAAGTCATAAGCAATATGTTCTGGTTTATGAGCATCGGAGCCAATTGTTAGAATCTCTCCACCAAGTTCTCGATATCGTTTTAGCACTTCTAATCGAGGATGAGGTTGACCAAGTCCATATTTTAGACCACTCGTATTACATTCAATTCCTTTGCCCATTTCAATAATTTTTTTCATAGCGACATCTAAAATGTCAAAATAATTTTTAGGATGATAGAAATAGTTTTTCGATGGCAAATAGCGAACAGCGTAATCCAAATGTCCGTAAGATTGAAAGCCATCAAATAATGCAATATTTTTTACGATGGATTCAAAGTAAATACGAATTCCTTGTTCTTCGCCAAACGTATCGTAATAACGAGGATAATAAGGATCGTATCCGCCAGCTTCGTGAGAAGAGGCAATAATAAAATCAAATGGATATTGTTTTACCATTTGCCAAACAGAGTTTTCGATTCCTTCTTTCATGCCGAATTCAACACCAGTTAAAATTTCAATTTTGTCTTGATACTTTTCTTTATATTGTGCCATTGTTGGAAAATAACGTTGTACATCAAGATCAAAGGATATGGTATTATCATCTTCTGGACAGTAATCAAAATCTTGATGATCGGTAAAACAGATTGTTTTTAATCCTTTTTTTATGGCAGATTCAATCATAGATTCCACAGAGCTTTTACTATCCCCAGAAAAACAAGTGTGTAAGTGAAAATCGCTTCGAATCATAAAAAACCTCCTAAACAAATGATTCCCAAAAATTGTGTAAAGAAATTTTATCAATTGGGAATAAATTTAATAAGAAATTATCATATTACTTACTAGTATACCGAAATCAAATTAAGGATACAAGTCTTATTGTTTTAAAAGGAGTTTAAAAAATATAAATGTAAAGTTTATGTAAAGTTCCCGTAAAAATAATGCGAAAAAAATAGAATCTTGTTATGATAATAAAAGTGCAAGAAAGGAATAAGTATGCACAAAAACAAGAGAAATTTTTATTCCATAGGAATCCGTATGGAATGAAAAGGGTTTTGAAAGAACTTAGGAGGATTAAAAAATGGTACTTGAAAATTTAGGAAACCTATTTACCTTTATAGGTGGTCTTGGTATGTTCTTGTACGGTATGAATTTGATGGCCGATGGACTTCAAAAATCTGCAGGAAACAAGATGAAACAACTTTTAGGGTATTTGACGAACAATCGTCTATTAGGTGTTCTTATGGGAGCTTTTATTACTGCGATTATTCAGAGTAGTTCTGCTACAACGGTTATGGTAGTTGGTTTTGTAAATGCAGGAATTCTCAATTTAACACAAGCAGTTGGTGTTATCATGGGGGCGAATATTGGGACGACAGCAACCGCTTGGATTGTATCTGCATCAGAGTGGGCATCATTTTTAAAACCAGAATTTTTAGCACCACTATTTGTTGGTCTTGGTGTGTTTTTATTAGTTTTTACAAAAGGTGTTAGAAAACATCAGATTGGGGAAATTATTGTTGGTTTTGGTCTTTTATTCATTGGATTATCTTTTATGTCAGATTCCGTTAGTGTTTATAAAGACAGCCCAATCTTTGCAAAAGCGTTTAGTGTTCTTGGTGGAAACCCAATTTTAGGTATTTTAGTCGGTGCAGTTGTAACGGCGATTATTCAAAGTTCTTCTGCTTCTGTTGGTATTTTACAGACATTAGCAGCAAACGGAATTGTAAACTGGCGTTCTGCTATTTTTATTACGCTAGGACAAAATATTGGAACTTGTGTCACTGCTATTATTTCAAGTGCAGGTGCCAATAAAACAGCGAAAAGGGCAGCAGGAATCCATCTTTTATTTAATGTTGCAGGTGCGATTATCTTTGGATTTATTATGTTTTTTGTATTTCTTGCTTTCCCAGAACTTGCAGCATCCCACATTAACAAAACAGAAATTTCAATTTTCCACACAGTTTTTAATGTGACAAATACAATTATTTTATTCCCCTTTGCGTCACTTCTTGTGAAATTATCTGGAAAACTTGTAAGAGGTAGCGAAGAAGAAGAGCAAGTAAAAGAAGAGGATATTGTATTAAAACATTTAGATGAACGTATTTTACGTACTCCATCATTAGCGGTTGAAAATGCAGTAGAAGAAGTGGTACGTATGGGGGAAATTGTTCTTGAAAATACAAAAGAAGTTATGGATATTTTATGTGATAAAAAGAAAACATCAAAAGAAAATATCCAAAAGATTTTTGATAGAGAAAAAAATATTAATAAGCTAGAGACAGCTATTACAGAATATCTTGTAAAAATTAATAATTTATCGATTACAGAAGAGCAACATGAATTAGTCAATCATTTATTTTATACGGTAAGTGATATGGAACGTGTCGGAGATCATGCAGAAAATTTAGCAGAATTTGTTCAATATCGACAAGAACATGGTTTTACATTTTCTGACAATGGAGAATCTGAATTAAAAGAAATTTGTCAAATCGTTTATAACAGTTTTCACAATAGTATCCTTGCTAGAAAGACAGAAAATATCGAATATGTTAAAAATGTGGCAAAGTTAGAAGAAGACGTCGATAATTTAGAAGAAGAACTTCGAGAAAAACATATTGAACGACTTTCAAAAGGGGAATGTGAAGCGCAAGCAGGCGTTATTTTCCTTGATATTATAAGCAATTTAGAGCGAATTTCTGATCACGCACAAAACATCGCGGGATATGTCCGTGATGAAAAAATGGCATAATGCACAAAAGAATTAACTGAAATTATAAATTTTATGGCTTGAATTTTTTTAATAATTTCGGTATGATATAAGGGAATTAGGGATACCAATTCATGCCAGATTAATAACCACCTTATGGGGTGGATATTATAAAAGTTAATATTATAACAAACTTAGGAGGAATTATCATGGCAGTAAAAGTAGCAATTAATGGTTTTGGACGTATTGGACGTCTTGCATTCAGACAAATGTTTGGAGCTGAAGGATATGAAGTAGTTGCAATCAACGACTTAACAAGTCCTAAAATGTTAGCTCATTTATTAAAATACGACTCTTCTCAAGGAAAATATGCTTTAGCTGATAAAGTTGAAGCTGGTGAAGATAGCATCACAGTTGATGGAAAAACAATCAAAATCTATGCAGAAGCAAACGCTGAAAATCTTCCATGGGGAGAAATCGGAGTAGACGTTGTTCTTGAATGTACAGGTTTCTACACATCCAAAGCAAAAGCAGAAGCTCACGTTAAAGCTGGTGCAAGAAAAGTTGTTATCTCTGCTCCTGCAGGAAATGACCTTCCTACAATCGTATTCAACGTAAACCATGACACATTAAAAGCAGAAGATACAGTAATTTCTGCAGCTTCTTGTACAACAAACTGTTTAGCACCTATGGCTGATGCATTAAACAAATATGCTCCAATTCAGTCTGGTATCATGAGCACAATTCATGCTTATACAGGAGATCAGATGACTCTTGATGGACCACAGAGAAAAGGTGATTTAAGAAGATCTCGTGCTGCAGCAGTTAATATCGTACCTAACTCTACAGGTGCTGCAAAAGCTATCGGTTTAGTTATTCCAGAATTAAACGGAAAATTAATCGGATCTGCTCAGCGTGTACCAGTTCCAACAGGTTCTACAACAATCTTAACAGCAGTTGTAAAAGGAACAGACGTAACTGTTGAAGGAATCAATGCAGCTATGAAAGCAGCAGCAAATGAATCTTACGGATACAACGAAGATGAAATCGTATCTTCTGATATCGTAGGAATGAAATTCGGTTCTTTATTCGATGCTACTCAGACAATGGTATCTAAAGTTGGCGACGACTTATATCAGGTACAAGTTGTTTCTTGGTATGACAACGAAAACAGCTACACATCTCAGATGGTAAGAACAATCAAATACTTCTCTGAATTAGCTTAATCGTTAATAGAAGAATAATTTGAATAAAAGATTCAATTCGGGGTCTGGTCTAGAAAGACCAGACCCTATTTTCGTAAGGAGGAAAAAATCCAATGCTTAGCAAAAAAACAGTTGATGATTTAAAAAATGTAGCAGGTAAAAAAGTTTTAGTTCGTTGTGACTTCAATGTACCTTTAAAAGATGGTGTGATTCAAAACTACAATCGTATCGATGGTGCACTTCCAACAATTAAAAAATTATTAGAACAAGGTTGCAAAGTCATTCTTTGCTCTCACTTAGGAAAACCAAAGGGAGAACCATTACCAGAAATGTCTTTAGCACCAGTTGCAAAAGCATTAACAGAACGTTTAGGTGTAGAAGTTAAATTTGTGGACGATCCAGTTGTAACAGGAGAAGAAACAAAAGCAGTTGCAGCTTCTTTAAAAGAAGGTGAAGTATTATTACTTCAAAATACACGTTATAGAGTGGAAGAAACAAAATACGGAAAAGATGAAAAAGCAGAAGATTACGCAAAAGAATTAGCTGCTCTTTGTGATAACGAATTATTCGTAAACGATGCTTTTGGTACTGCTCATAGATCTCACTGCTCTAATGTTGGTGTAACAAAATACACAAAAGAAAATGTAGTTGGATACTTAATGGAAAAAGAAATCAAATTCTTAGGAGAAGCAGTTGAAAATCCTGTTCGTCCATTCGTAGCTATCTTAGGAGGAGCAAAAGTATCTGATAAAATCAACGTAATCAATAACTTACTTGAAAAAGTGGATACATTAATCATCGGTGGAGGTATGGCTTATACTTTCGCAAAAGCACAGGGACATGAAATCGGTAACTCTTTATTAGAAGCTGATAAAATGGACTACGCTTTAGAAATGATTAAAAAAGCAGAAGAAAAAGGTGTAAAATTATTACTTCCTATAGATAATGTAGCTGGTAAAGAATTCTCTAATGATACAGAAACACAAGTTTGTGGAGAAGATATTCCAGAAGGTTGGTCAGGATTTGATATCGGACCTAAATCTGTTGCATTATTTAAAGAAGCATTAGAAGGTGCTAAAACAGTTGTATGGAATGGACCAATGGGTGTATTCGAATTTGAAAACTTTGCTAATGGTACATTAGAAATCTGCCGTGCAGTTGCTGATTTAAAAGATGCTACAACAGTTGTTGGTGGTGGAGATTCTGTAAATGCTGTAAAACGTCTTGGATTCGCTGATAAGATGACTCACATCTCTACAGGTGGTGGAGCTTCTTTAGAATTCTTAGAAGGAAAAGAATTACCAGGTGTTGCAGCTGCTGATAATAAATAATCAATTAGCAAAATAGTGTTTTAAAGTATGTGAAAAGCTCGTACAGCGTGCTTTTCATCATTGATAAAGTGGGAAGAAAGAGGGATACACGCATGCGTAAAAAAATTATTGCAGGAAACTGGAAAATGAACATGACTCCAAGTGAGGCTGTTAAATTAGTAAATGAATTAAAACCATTAGTAGCAAATGAAGAAGTGGATGTTGTATTTTGTGTACCAGCAATTGACATTATTCCAGCGATGGAAGCTGCTAAAGGATCTAACATTAATATCGGTGCTGAAAATATGTACTTTGAAGATAAGGGAGCTTTCACTGGTGAAATCTCTCCAGCGATGTTAACAGATGTTGGAGTAAAATATGTTGTTCTTGGACATTCTGAAAGAAGAGAATACTTCGCAGAAACAGATGAGACAGTAAATAAAAAGGTGAAAAAAGCATTCGAATACGGTATTACACCAATTATTTGCTGTGGAGAATCTTTAGCACAGAGAGAACAAGGGGTAACAATTGATTTTATTCGTCAACAGATTAAAATCGCATTCTTAGATGTGACAGCAGAACAAGCAAAAACAGCTGTTATTGCATATGAACCGATTTGGGCGATTGGAACAGGAAAAGTTGCTACAACAGAACAAGCACAAGAAGTTTGTAAGGCAATTCGTGAATGTATCACTGAAATTTACGATGATGCAACAGCAGAAGAAATTCGTATTCAATACGGTGGCTCTGTATCTGCGGCTTCTGCACCAGAATTATTTGCTCAGGCAGATATTGATGGTGGATTAGTTGGTGGAGCATCTTTAAAGCCAGACTTTGGTTCTATTGTAAATTATAACAAATAATTTTTTATAATCGCATAACTTAAAAATCCAGCTATTTAGTAGAAATCTTAGGATTTGAGCTATCTAGCTGGATTTTTTGGCAGTATAGGAAATAATTATGAAAAATATTATTGATTTTTTATTTTTTCTTTAGTAGAATAGAACCGAAATATGTTTGATAAAGAGGAAAGGAAAAAGTGGATAAGCTAAAGTTTTTAGTTCTATCTATATAAAATGAAATCAGAATACTTAAGAGGTTAAGAGAAATGGAATGGAATATAGCGCCAGAATTTGAGGCTCTAGTCATCCTAGCAATTATATGGGTTTATTCTAGGAAAGGTAGTAATCTACCTATTTTAAAAAATAAAATGTTTCAAGCATGCATTATTGTTACGGTTATTGGCATTTCTAGCAATATTCTTTCTACTATAATGATTTATAATTATACTATAATTCCAATATGGCTTACATGGCTTATTACTATGATTTATTTTCTTTTTACACCGCTGATGGGATTTGTTTATTTTGGATATGTACTTTCTGTCATTTATGGAAAAATAGATGAAATAAAAAAAATGGTTCAGATTACAACAATACCGTCATTTATTTATGTATTACTCATAATAGAAAATATATTTGGTGGGCATATCTTTCGTATTACATTAGAAGATGGATATGTAAGAGGTAGTTGGATTATAGTTACATACTTAGTCGTTTATTTTTATTGTATTGCAAGTGTCATTATCGTTATCTATAATCGTAAGAAGATTGGTGGAAAGACAGCATCGATATTAGTCAGTTTCCCTGTTATAGGTTCTGCCATTGTAATTATCCAACAATGTTTTTCTAATATTATTTTGTCAGGCTTTGCATCAAGCTGTTCTTTATTAATTATATACTTATATTTACAAAATAAGCAGATTTATATTGATTATTTAACAAAAATACCGAATCGTTGGGAATTACTCAATATGTTGGAGGTGTTATTACAGCGTTCAGGGAAAGAAAAAAAGTTTTGTCTACTTGTTGTTTCTTTAAGGGATTTTAAACATATTAATGATATGTTTGGACAGCATACAGGTGATCTTGTTTTACAGGAATTTAGTCAATTTCTATGTGAAATTGCACCAAAAGATAGTGTTTATCGTTTTAACGGAGATGAATTTGCTATTTTATATTCCGATGGTAAAGAGGAAGGAATACAATATCTGATTGAAAAGATACAAAAACGAATCGAAGGGATATGGTACATCCGTGGATATGAGTGTAAGTTATCACTGGCTATTGGAATTGTAGAGCAACAAGAGGAAAATCAAACGTTAGAATCGCTTGTACAATCGGTGGAATATGCAGTAACCGAGGCGAAGAAGAGAAAAGATACTTATATTTGCTATTGCGATGAAAAGATGTTGCAGCAGTTAGTTCGAAAGAAACAAGTGATTCAAATTTTAAGAGAAAAGTTGGAAGACAAGAGTTTTGAAATGTATTATCAGCCGATTTATGCTGTGCAAGAAGAAAAATTTTTATATGCAGAATCATTAATGAGAATGAATGACACTCCAATTGGTCCCATTTATCCATCCGAGTTTATTCCAATTGCAGAGGAGACGGGAATTATTATTGAAATGACTTATGTCATTTTGGATAAGGTTTGTGAATTTGTAAAAAAACTGTTAGAGGAAGGAGTAGAGATCAATTCTGTTCATGTCAATTTTTCTGCAATTCAATTTTCGCAGTTTAATTTGGATGAAAAAGTAATTGATATCATTAAGAAAAATGGAATTCCAAACAACAGTATAAAAATAGAATTTACAGAAAGTGCATTAGCAGAGAGTACAGAAACTGTTACTAAGTTTGCATTAAGTATGAAACAACAAGGAATTAAAATGGGACTTGATGATTTTGGAACTGGATATTCCAATATTGCCACTGTGCTGAAAATTCCATTTAATGCCATTAAATTGGATAAAAGTCTTGTTTGGGCAGCGATGGAAAATAAAAATTCCAGATTATCAATGAAAAATTTAATGAAAGCCTTTAAAGATTTAGGAATGCAAGTAGTAGCAGAAGGTGTAGAAACAGAAGAACAAAGACAATTAGTATGTGATTTTGGTGTGGATCAGATCCAAGGCTATTATTATTCAAAGCCATTATCAGAAGAGCAAGCATTAGAGTTTTTTAAACAACAAAAGAAAAAAGCAAAAAGTATACAATAGTAGGAAGTGTATTTCACAACATTCAAGAAAAATGAATTAATTAAGAATCGTTATGATGGCATCTCTTAATATTTTTAAATGGTTAAAAGTAGATATTCCTGCTTTTAGCCATTTTTTGTTATTATTGTACTCTTCGCATGAATACTAGGAAAGGAAAAACGATGTATGCTTATAATAAGGACATCAAATAAAACTTGCTATGGAAAAATTTATTAGGAAACAGATTATAAGAAATTTTACAATATTGTTTTTTATAGTTTTTTTAATAACATCTTTTTTTGTCTTTGATACGAGGAGGAGAATTGAGGTGGCGGCACTCGATGCAGAATTATCCCAAGTAGTCAATCAATATGAGCAGAGCAAAAAAAGTATAAAAGAAGAAAAAGAGGAGTTTAAGAAAAACTATATTCAAAAGGCCTATTCGATTGATAAAACAATACAAGAAGGAATCAATGGCGGAATTACATCGTATCGATTATTTCGAATCAAAGAGTTAATAGGAGTAGAGGAAATTCATCTGATTGATAAACAGGGAGAGATTGTATATAGTTCAGAGGAAAAAGTAATAGGGAAAAATTTAAACGATGTAAAAGATTATCAAGTATTTGAGAAGTTGTTTAAAGGAGAAAGCGATCAAGATATTGTACAATTCCATAAAAAGAGTATTGATACAGATGAAGAGCGTATTTTATTTGGAATAAAATCATCGATTGACGGTATTTCTATGTTAGGGATTGAGGTGAACCAAAAGAGTTTAGATTCTGTTACGAAGGATTATTCGGTTGATTCTATTATAAGCAAGATTCCAACGATAGAAGAAGAGACTATTTTTGCTGTCGATAGGAGAACAGGAGAAATTTGTGGAATTACACAAAATAATAATCAAAAACTAGTTTTTAAAGAGGGAGAAAGTGCTGCGGAATTAGTAAAAAGATTAGAGAGTTTTCAGAGCAATATTTCAATAAAAATTAATGGAAAGCTAAGACATCTGAAAATACAGGTAGTTGATAACTATATCTTTGGTATTTATATTGATTCCCATCAAGTGTACAAAGGGACTCCAAAAGAAATAGGGATATTAATAGTATCCCTTCTCTTTGTTGGATTCCTCATTTATCACATTGTTATATTAGCGGTTCGGAAGTTTGTTTTAGATGATTTAAAAGAAATTGATAATAAGATTCAAAGTTTATTAGTCGGAGAGTATAACATCCAATTTGAAAGTAAATATCCAACAGAATTTCAAGAGTTAAGCACGGTATTAAATCGATGGAAATGGAGCTATGAACATAAATCAGAGAGAATGTCTAGGATGATCCGAAATATTGATATAAACATTGCAGTGTTTGAATGTTTAGTTAATGTTAACCTAGTATTTTTTTCCGATAACTTTCCAAAGCTATTAAATATTAGTGAAAAAGAAATGAGACTTTTATCAAACCCAGCAAGATTTGAACAATATTTAGATAAGCTACTATCCAATATGGATAAGAATGGTACAATTAAAATAGGTGATTGTTATATAGAAATAAAAGTATTTAAAGAAGAAGGACAAGTATATGGAATAGTTGTTGATAAAACAAAAGATGTTTTAGAGATGAAACAGATAGAAAATAGATTAGCGATTACAGAGCAAAAAATATATCAAGATAGGATGTCAGGAGTATATAATCGAGAAGGTTTAGAGGTATTAGTAGATAAAGCATTGCAGGAATGGAAAGATGGTGTCCTCCTTATTTTTGATATTGATAATTTTAAAGCAATTAATGATAATGAGGGTCATCCAAAAGGAGATGAAGTCATTATAAAATTTGCAAGCTTTCTTAAGAAAAATTATACAAATACAGAAATTATAGGAAGAATGGGAGGAGATGAATTTGCAGTTTATATAAAAGGGATGGTTTCAAAGGAATTGATACAACGTCAGTGTGGAATTCTGCTTAAGGAGTTTAGAGAGGAATTTGAAGAGTATGTTCAAAAGTATCATATATCTGCAAGTATAGGAATTTCATATGTTGATGACAATACAAGTACCTATGAAAGATTATATCACAATGCAGATATGGCGCTATATGTGGCGAAAAATAGAGGGAAAAATGATTATTGCATTTATGATAAAGGTATGGAAGAAATAAAGTAAGGTAGTATTTTTTGAAAGAAAAATAGGTTTAAATAACAGGCTATAAAGTAGAGACTAGATAGGATTAGGAGGATATTATGCCAGTTGGAATCAGTGCAAAAAGTGGTAGAAAGAAACTATATTTTGCAATAATCTATATTATGTTTGTAATAGGGATAGCAGTATTATTTAATAAGTATGTAGGAGATAAGACACAAAAACAGCTTCTGGGCGCATTAGATGACATAGCAAAACAAAGTGTTGTTACAATACAAGATAATGTGAATAATAAATTGGAGAAGTTAAGTTATTTAGCTGAGCAGCTTAGCAGTCAAGAAGGGTATGACTATACAAAAAGTGCAAACGATACAAAAAAATTTGTAAAGGTATTAGGATTAAAGAGAATTGGAGTCGCTTTATCCGATGGCATTATATATATGAATGATGGAAAAGTTTTCGATATTAATTCAAGAGAATATTTTCATCATAGTATGAAGGGGGAAAAACATGTCAGTGGCATATTAAAAGATCTACAAGATGAAGAAGAAATACTCGTTTATAGTGTTCCAATTTATGATAAAAATAATGAAGTCATCGGAGTTTTAGCAGCCAGTGATAATACAAAAAATTTCTTACAAGGTTTTAAAGTTTCTATCTCAAATAGTTATGGATATAGTTATGTTATTGATTCAAAAGGGGATATTTTATCATCCTCTCTTTATGAAAAAATTGATAAAACAAATTTATTTGAGTTTTTAGAAGAATGGCAAGAAAATAAAAATGCAATTCAAGAATTTTCTCGTCTATTAAAAAATGAAAAAAAGGGTAGTATTTATGTTAAAGCAGAAGAATCTCAGTATGCTATGGTAAGCCCTTTAGGCATTAATGACTGGTCTTTAGTCACATTCATTCCAGAAAACATATTAAATGAGCGTGTCATACCCATTCAAAATGTTATGAAAATAATAGGAGCTAGCATTGCGTTAGGAGCGATTATTCTTTTCATTTTGATTGTAAGAATACAAAGAAAGTATGAAAATTATTTAAAAGAAATCGCTTATATTGATCCGTTTACAGGATTACATAATAAAGTCTATTTTCAGGAAAACTTTTTATCTACGCTTAAAGATATGCAAGGGAAAAAAGCAGCATTAGTCATTTATAATATTCGAAGGTTTAAAATGGTGAATGAAATTTATGGAGAGATCGCAGGGGATCATTTGATAAAAGAAATTGCTCGTATTTTAAAAGAAGAACTTATATTAGAAAAAGAAATGTTAATGTATGGATATGCAGATGAATTTGTTACATTATATTTTTATGATAAAAAAGAAGAATTGGAGAAAAGGATTCAAAACATCCTCAAAAAAACTGGAGTAATCGAATATCGAGATAACCGCATTACGTTACATATGGCAGTTGGAATTTATGAGATTTGTAATCTTCAGTATTCTT
>DVIZ01000157.1 GCA_018710905.1 Candidatus Scybalomonas excrementigallinarum
AAAAAGAGCAGCAAATTCTACGTTACTTCTTAAAATTTGTTCATCAAGCAAATTTTCTAATTCACCCATAAATAAACCTCGTTTTAACTCAACTTGATTCCATCGCAATCTTTCATCATATCAGTCAGATAGTTTCTCATACGCTCTACATAAGTATCAATATCTTCCTGACTTTCCAGAACTTTTGCGGGGAATGCAACCTGACGGTACACTGTCTTAATTATTTTTTTTGTAGTTGATTTTTCTTTTCCATAAGATGGCTCTTTTTCAGCAACTACCATTGGCTTCTTAGCAGCTTCAATATGACCACAGATGTCATCTTTGTAAGACCAAATTTGTGAAACCAAACTGTCTAACAAGGCAAGGCTCTGAAGTTCTCGGATTTTGACTTTCTGCTGTTCGAAGAAGGCATCGCCTCTTTTCACCAGTTCATTGCAGATAACATCCCCATTTGACTGGGTGTGAACTTCTTCCATACACTGACGAATGATTTCCAAAAGCTCAGCTCGCTTCGTGTCCAACAGTCTGCCATGTCCTTCACGGACTTTATCCATCAGTCCGTTCAATTCCGGAATTCTACGGTAAATGCTTTTCGGCTCGCTCTGCATCACAGTAATCAAACGAATCTGATTGAGAGCTTCATTGGATTCCGGTTCTTTGCTGAGATAACCCAGATCATTTTTTAGGTCTTCTTCCATTTTAACTGCAGCATCAAACACCTGAACCTGATTCTTAAAGAAACCTTCCACACGCTGCATCTTTTCCCTATTATCAAAAAGGTTATCCTCCTCTTTCAAAACAGCATCGATCAGAGCAATATTGTCTTTTCTCTGAGAAAGAACTTTGTCCATCTGCTCAATGGAAGTAAGAACAAGATTCTGTTCCGGATACTTATGACCCTCGTATCTGCCTTTTAGTTCGATATAATGCTCTTTCAAAGTGGTAAACTTCTGTACAACAAATGCAACCAGACCATCCTCATCATCTGGCACATCCATCACATCGAAGTATTCACGGAGTAATTCTTTCACTGCCCGCATCTTCGTAGTGGTAATCATCTGACGTTTGCTGATGCTAGTTTTACCAATTTCGCTCTTTTTACGAAGCATATCTGGCAATTTCGGATTATCCGGCTGAATGGTAGAGCCTGCATATTTGATAGTTACTTTCTGATCATAAATCAATCGGGCAACCACTGCTGCAATGTCGATTTCTTTCCAACCGTAAGGAATTGCACTATAACGGCTTTGAATATCTGCCATAGAAGTCGGGAGATTTTTCATCGCCTGCATTTCCAGATATTCTTCGATTTTTGTAGCAGCACCACGGTTCGGTTCCATACCAGACATCATATTATCTGCACCGGTCAAAATTTCAATAATATCTGCATCGGTATCCGCATTTTTCTCAATCAGCGACAGCTCACTATATACATGGGAAACCAAGTATTCCAAGGACTGGTCTATTTTACTCTTTGCGTTACCACCTTTGATTTCGATATGCTCACCGTCTACGTAGAACTGTGCGGACTCAATAGCTTTTATCAAATCTTCCATCGCAGTCTGTTCATACTTAGTTGCTTCCTCCTGCTGATTCTGGATAATATCCTGAACAGACTTTGGCAGCTGGTTTACATTTCGCTGTTTTACATACTTGCGAATCTTCATAGCGCTCTCCAAAGATTCATAGTATGGCGTTTCAGAAAGGACAACGATCGCTTCTTTGCCTTTGGATTCTGTCATCAACCTCAAATCAGATTTTTCCGCAGTATCCGTGGCAACTGTCAGGAAGCGCAAACGCATTCCACCTGTGATATTGCCTATGGTAATGCCATCTACCATCTGGTCAAAGACAAAGTCATATTTTCCATAGCGATATTTTTTGGTGGTAAAAATCCCCCCGAAAATCATCTGCCCAATGCGTTCTACAATAGCGGCAGTATCCACTGGAGTGTTTTTAATTTCTCTCTGAATGTCCTGTTCTTCATCGGTGAGGAAGTTATAAACTTCTCCTGTTCTTCCGATGTAGTTCTGGCTCATCAGACGATTCAGACAGTCTCGAACAATTTCACGCATGGTAATCTTATCCATACGAATATCGTCCGCCATTAAGATGACGATATTATCCAAGTTTGCTGGAATGTCGTCAATGTAGCGAATCAGATAAAGGAGTTTCAAAACGTCAACATCCTTTTCTTCGATGCCATCCCCATTGTCCGCTGCTCTTTGACATCGTTCAATGACACGGCGAATGGAACCGTCCAAGAAGGTATGTACGGTATCATAAAAATGGAAGAATGGCACAAGAGCATACTCATTTTTATCCTGTATTTTCTGTGCTGCTTCCTGGAAACCAGAAAGCATGGAACGCTCACCACCGGAAAGATGTTTGCCAGAATTACCATGTTTACGAATCTCAGCGAAAACTTTCTGCATGATGATAAACTGGTAAGGTACAAACGGGAAGTTTGCTGCAAATTCTCCAGAACCCGAGTATCCTTTAATATCCAAAATAGAGTCCGTGAAGCTGAATAGGTTACGGAGAACAGAATCGTTTTTATCGTAAATGCTTTCCAGTTCTGTCTCTACTACTTTTTTCTTTTTCAGAATACGCTTCTGAATCACTTCATCCACGGAGGAAGAAGAAAGACTCAGACGGGTTTTGAAACGAGCTTGAATACGAGAAAACTCATCTGCACGAACTTTGATGATTTCATCAATTGCTTCCTGTCCTGTGCAGACAACCCACACTTTTCCACCACATTCACTACCAATTTTCTCAACCAAAGACTGAAGATTCAAAAGCATATCGGTGTCCGTACCAACGTACTGACCAACTTCGTCTACCATAAAAAGGAGTCGGAAGTCGTTTGGTTTTGTTCTCAGGTAATCTTTGATGTCATCTACGAGCTGTGCAATAGAAAATTCGATAGCGGATTTGTCATTGAACCACGCTCTGGCATCTTCTTCGCTCATGTCCAACACTTCTACTAAGGTAGGGATAATATACTTTCCGTTGAAAGCAAATGCCTTACGGGATTCCAGCCAGGACATTCCTTTCTTTTCTTCAAAAGTACGACGAAACTGTTCGGTTTTTCCCTGTTGGTCAATGTATTGTTCCAGCTTGGCAACTTTCAGATTATCCCCGAAAAAGCCTAAATGCTTATAGAAAGTCTTAGCAAAAACTCGAAGTACGGCAGTTTTGTCCTTATTGATAGACCCCTCAATATCAATATTAAATAGAATGGTTTCTGTTTCCACCTTCGTGGAACGATCAATCATCATATAGGTTGCCGGATCATCCTCAAATTTTTTGCGAAAGCATTCAACGCTACGAATCCCTTTTACCTCTTTGTTTTCCAGCAAGTAGGACAGCATTTTCAGAAAGTGAGATTTACCACTTCCAAAAAAGCCAGAAATCCATACGCCAGTATCAGCGGTAGGCTCATCCAAAGCGTCACTATAATAATTGAAAAAGGTAATGAAGTGCTTCTTCAGTTCCTTTGTAATTACATATTCATTTAATTCTTGTTCAATCACTTCATCAGCAGACTGATCGACTTTGATGACACCATTGATTTTTCGATTGATGTCATCTGCGAACATATCACGAATTATCATAACTGTATCTCCTTATACAATATTAAAAGCCCTGTAATAATCATTGGGCTGTAATCTATTAAACAATTTTACTTGGTGCCCGTCAAACTCACCTGGATACATCACCAGAATAGGAACATCCGAAAAATGTGGTTGCAGAGCTTCCAAAAGGACATGGATTCTCATAAACGGGAAAACTTCACCCACACCAGTGAGCATCAGTACGTCACCACTTTCATGCGGTTCATATTGAATTTTATCAATAAACTCTCCTTCGCCAATGGCAGCATGAAGCTGTTCTAGGAGAAAAATACTTCCATCTTCCGCTTCCATATCTGGAATTGCATCAATAATATCCATATCCTCGCAGACCGAAAGGAAGGTCTGATACAGATTACAGATTCTCAATCGACAGGATAAAGAATGGTCTGTTTCTAACTGTTCAATAAAATGACGAACCACCATTTCATCTTTTGGATCATAGCAGAAAATACGAATATTTACTTCATTGCTTAATCCTTTTCCTTCTAAAAACTCAGGTTCTTGAATTAACTCTCTAACCTTATCCAAACGTTCCTCAATATGACTCATCTCACTGAACCTCCTTACAAAAACAATTAAATGCCGGTAAAATAGCCAAATCACCATGACTTCTAATAGCATTTTCTAAAACTGGGTACAGATATACCGGATTCAAATGTTCTGCATGAATATCATCCAGATACTCCGTTTCAACCAAAACTCGGGCAATTACTTGCTTTAACTTTGTAATGGTTCCTTCACTCCAAGATGCCACGGTATCATCTTGTTCCTGCAATCGCATAAAATAAATATTCAAATCAATTCTACCAAAGGAACTGTCCTTTAATCGGTATTTTTCTCCAATAACTGTCAGCATGAATTCCCAAACCAAACGGCTCTGCTTCATCATGGCATATAGGCAAATCTGTTTTGCTATCTCTGTTGGCTGCGTTGCAATCGCATTGATTAAGTCCACATCTTCCATTGCATGAAGTCTTTTGATACAAGCCTTTGCCATACGAGTAAGCGACTTTTCTGTCGGATATTGAAAGAGATTATCTGCTGTAATCTGCGCTACAGCTTCTTCTTCATCTAACCCGCTTGTCAATAATTTTGCCGTTGTCCGCATTTCATAAAATAAAAAAGGTTCTCCTGTTAGTGATGCAATATACGGATATGTACTATTCATATAAATCCCCCTTACGATCTTTCTCTAGTTTCAGGGAGGATCTCCATTATGTCATCTACGGTACAGTTTAATTTTCTGCAAATCCTTACGAGAATCTCCATCGATACAAATTCATTTCTTGAAAGTTTTGCAAGTGTGTTGGTACTAATCCCAACTTCTTTTGCAAATTCTGTCTTATTCAGTTCTTTATCAATAAGCAGTTTAAAAAGTCTATTGTAGGTTACATCCATTTCTTTTCCTCCTACTAATTAATTTTTCTTTGTATAAGTTTTAATAGCCTTGTTTTGTATTATATCATGTTTTTTCAAAAATACTCATTTTTTTTGCTATTCGGGGATTTATTTCCCTAAATACAAATTATATTTCTGTATTTGATTAATATAATTACCTGTTTAGAAAAAATCAATAAGAAAAATAGAGCTCTCACATTCAGGAAATCTCATACTAGATACAGAAATGATTCATAGAGAACAATTCTATATTTTATACCGATTTGACTTTATGTGATAGCTCTATCTTCTATCCTAAAATATAAATTTCTAAATTTTTTGCTACATGAATCTTATATTCATTGTGCCTATTGACACTATCGTATATTCACTGGTCTTTTCCAAAATGGAAATAAGCAGTGTTTACTCTCCAAATACCGCTTTATAATCCGCTTGGAATTTTTCAATTCCTTGATCAGTCAATGGGTGTTTTGTCATCTGTTCTAACACTTTATATGGAACGGTTGCAATATCTGCTCCTGCTTTTGCACAGTCAATGACATGAATTGGATTTCTTACACTTGCTGCAATAATCTCTGTTTCGATTCCATGCACTTGAAATATTTCTGTAATATCATCAATTAAATCAATTCCTGCCATGGAGATATCATCTAAACGTCCTAAAAATGGAGACACATAAGTAGCCCCTGCTCTTGCCGCTAATAACGCTTGTGCTGCTGTGAAGATAAGAGTCACATTGGTTTTAATCCCTTCTTTTGAAAGAACCTTGACCGCTTTTAATCCTTCTACTGTCATTGGAATTTTCACAACCATATTGGGATGAATTTTCGCAATTTCTCTTCCTTCTGCGATCATTCCTTCCGCATCTACAGTTGTTGCTTTTACTTCTCCACTAATTGGTCCATCTACAATGGAAGTAATTTCTTTAATTACTTCATTGAAATCTCTTCCTTCTTTTGCGATTAGAGATGGATTTGTTGTAACCCCACAAATAATTCCCATATCATTTGCTTTTCTAATATCTTCTACGTTAGCTGTATCAATAAAAAATCTCATGAATACTTCTCCTTTTCCTCTTTCTTTTCCTTATAATATTAAGATAATCTAGATCGAGTGGCAGAATGGTTGTAGTAGTATGCAGTTCTATGATTCTTTTTTCTCTCTCTAGATTATCCAATATGCGAATACCATATCCCTTGTAGCTCCTAATGAGCTTAACTATCTTCTCATAGTTTCTATTCTTTTTATTCGGACAATACTTGAAATACTGGTTTTAATGCAGGATAGATCTGTTTAAATTTCTGATAACATTCTTCGTATTTTTCCACAAGCTCTTGTTCTGGTTCAATCGTTTCCACTACTGTTACAAACTGACGAACAGCAGATTCTACATCTTCATATTCCCCACATCCTACCGCCGCTAAAATTGCTCCTCCAAGAGCTGGTCCTTGTTCGCTTTCAATGACTTCTACTTTTAAATTTAAAATATTTGCCACCATCTTCTTCCAAAGGAGACTTTTTGCACCGCCACCACAGATCTTTGTGCGATCAATTTTAATTCCAAGACTTCTTGCCACTTCTAAAGAGTCACGAAGGGCAAAGATAACTCCTTCTAATACCGCCTGTGTCATCTCTTCTCTCGTTGTATCCATTGTCATTCCAATAAAAGTCGCCCTCGCTTTTGGATCGTTATGAGGGGAACGCTCACCCATAAGGTATGGTAAATAAAAGACTTGATTTTCTCCCAGCGTTACGATCTCTTCTTGCTCTTTATCAAAATCCGTTGTTTTTAAAATCTCTTCCATCCACCATTTATTACAAGAAGCGGCACTTAACATACAACCCATTAAATGATAATGTCCATCGGCATGGGCAAAGGAATGAAGCGCATTGTGTGGGTCGACTTTAAATTGTTTACTAGAAATAAAAATAGTCCCACTTGTTCCAAGAGAAATATTGCAGTTTCCTTCTCCAACCGTTCCCGTTCCAATGGCGGCGGCTGCATTATCTCCAGCTCCTGCAATGACCTTTACCGTAGTAGGCAATCCTAATTCTTTTGCAACTTCTTCTTTTAACGTTCCAACAACATCATAGCTTTCATAAAGAGTTGGTAACTGTTCTTCTGTAATCCCACAAAGCTCCATCATTTCCTTTGACCAGCATTTATGCTCTACATCAAGCAATAACATTCCTGAAGCGTCGGAATAGTCGCTACAAAACGCTCCTGATAAACGATACGCTAAATAATCTTTTGGAAGCATAATCTTTTTGATCTTTGCAAACTTTTCTGGTTCATTTTCTTTCATCCATAAAATCTTTGGAGCGGTAAATCCAGTAAATGCAATATTTGCTGTATATTTTGAAAGTGTTTCTTTTCCAATGACTTCATTGAAATAATCCGTTTCTTTTGTAGAACGACTATCATTCCAAAGAATCGCAGGACGAATCACTTGATCCTTTTCATCCAATGTAACAAGGCCATGCATTTGACCGCCAAAACTAATTCCGGCTACTTGTTCTTTTTCGAACCCATCTACTAATTCTTTGATTCCTTCTACACTCTTCTCATACCAATCTTCTGGATTTTGTTCTGACCATCCAGACTTTGGAAAAGAAAGAGGATATTCTTTGGAAACAATATTTTTAATATTTCCTTTCTCATCCATCAACAGTAACTTCACCGCTGATGTTCCTAAATCAACACCAATATATAACATAAAGTGCACCTCCACTTTTTACAAAAGACAGGCTTTTTATGAAAACCTGCCTTTTTTTCCTTCACCCAATATGTAAATTTATTTTCTCCCTAAAAACACCCATGTCCTTTTATGCAAATGGATTTTCTGTTTTATAACGAACACCTTTTGGTTGATTATATCCGATTTCTTCTACATCAACACCAATATATTTGAATACTTCATATAATTCTTTTCCAAAATGTCCAAATGCAACGGCACCATGATGTGGATAATTTCCTTCAATTAATACATGGCGATAAAATCTTCCCATCTCTGGAATCGCAAAGACTCCGATAGAACCAAAGGATCTTGTGGCAACTGGAAGAACTTCTCCTTGTGCAATATAAGCGCGAAGTTTGTTGTCAGCAGTGCTTTGTAAACGATAGAATGTAATATCTCCTGGAATAATATCCCCTTCTAGTGTTCCTTGTGTCACTTCTTCTGGAAGGGCTCTCGCCATAATCATTTGATATTTCATTTCACAGAATGACAATTTGCTTTTTGCTGTATTTCCACAATGGAATCCCATGAAAGTATCTTTTAATGTATAATTATATTTTCCTTTAATATCTTCTTCATACATATCTTTTGGAACTGTATTGTTAATATCAAGAAGAGTTACCGTATCTTGGCTGATTACAGTTCCAATAAATTCACTTAATGCACCATAAATATCAACTTCACAAGAAACTGGAATTCCTTGATCCGTTAAGCGGCTGTTTACATAACATGGCACAAATCCAAACTGTGTCTGGAATGCTGGCCAACATTTTCCTGCAATCGCAACATATTTACGGTATCCTTTATGTTCTGCCACCCAGTCTTTTAATGTCAATTCATACTGAGCAAGTTTTTCAAGAATCTCTGGCTTTTTATTTCCTTCTCCTAATTCTTCTTCCATTTCTTTTACAATAGCAGGAATTCTCTCGTCCCCTGCGTGTTTATGAAAAGCTTCGAATAAATCAAGTTCTGAGTTTTCTTCGATTTCTACGCCTAAGTTATAAAGCTGTTTAATTGGAGCATTACAAGCTAAGAAATTAAGTGGACGTGGTCCAAAGCTAATAATTTTTAAATCAGAAAGTGCCATAACTGCTCTTGCAATTGGGATAAATTCATGCATCATATCCGCACAATCTTCCGCATCTCCAACTGGATATTCAGGAATATATGCTTTTACATTGCGAAGTGCTAAATTATAGCTGGCATTTAACATTCCACAATAAGCATCCCCTCTTCCTCCACATAAATTATTTCCTGTTTCCTCTGCTGCTGCAATAAACATTTTTGGTCCATCGAAATGTTTTGCTAATAATGTTTCAGAAATTTCTGGTCCAAAGTTACCAAGGTAAACACAGAGTGCATTGCATCCAGCTTTTTTAATATCTTCTAATGCCTGTACCATATGAATTTCGCTTTCTACAATACAGATTGGACATTCATAAATATCTTCTACATCATATTTGTCTCCATAAGCCTTCACTAATGCCTCTCTTCGTGTTACAGAAAGACTTTCTGGAAAACAATCACGGCTCACCGCTACGATACCTAACTTTACTTTTGGCATATTGTCTTTTAAACTCATTTTGATTCCTCCTACTTTTCTCTTCCTTCAACTATTTTATTTTTTAATCTACTTGAATATTTTCTCCCATTAATCCTTCATAAGCACCTTCTATCTGTGCATCTTTATGAGCAAGTAACCACTTATTCTGTGCAGTCATAAGACGCTCTTCTCCTTCTTTTGGAGGCACAAATGGCAATGCTTCATTGGTTCCTTTTGGTAAAATAACAACACAACGGAACCCTTTTTCTCCTGCATTACATGGTGCATAATGAAGTGTTGTGGCATATACTTCAATGGCTGTTCCTGCTGGAACAAAAAATGCTTCCACTTTTTTTGTATCATACGTCCATTCTTTTGTAATGTCCTCTTGTTTTCCAAGAAGTAATACTAGATCTGTTACTGCAACATTAATTTCAGAACTTCTATGATATTCTAATGCGTTCAACTTATGGTTATTCCCATTACAGTATCCAATTTGAATTGGAAGCCCTCCATATCCATATTGTTCGAATTTCTTCGCAACCAAAAGAGATTCTAATCTCTCATCAGATGGTATATAGATCACATCTTCTGGTAATGGGGTATGCTCCATTTCTTTTCTCAATTCCGTCGTATCATATTGGGTCAATATTTTTCCATATTTGCAAAACTCATCATCAAACACACTTTTTAGTTTCATGCTACCTCCTCCAATTGGCTTTCCTAGTCATAACGGATAAAAATAGATATTTATTAACTCTTTTTTTATCTATTATAGAACTATATTTTGAATTAATTAATTTTTTATAGATAAATTTTATAATATTTCTATATTTTCTTACATCTCTATTTAACATTATTATAGCAAGGAAGGACGCCTTGTTCGACCAAAAACTTGGCTAATCTATGGCACTTTTTTGTCCTTTTTTGTATTCGCTTGGTAAAATTCCATACTTTCTTTTAAATTCTTTTGAAAAGGCTTTGCTATTTGGAAACCCATGATTCATAGCAATCTCTGATACCGTATGATCCGTATTTACAAATTCTTGAAAGGCATACTCTAATCGCACACTTTGTAAATAAGTTTTATAGTTTGTTTTTGCATATTTTTGAAACATTCGAGATAAATACGAAGGAGAATATCCAAAAACTTCTGCTAACATTTCTAATGATAATTCTTTTGTATAATTATCTCTAATATAGGAAGTGATCATAGAGAGCTTGTCTAATTTCTTATGATTTCTCACTAAATCTTTTGGTATTTCTTGTCTTCGATAAAAATTAATGAGTAAATAGAGCAATTTAAAAAATCCGCTTTGTACGTTCCACTCATAACCGATCTCTTTTTCGCAGACGCCCTCGTACATTTCTTTTAAAAGCTCCATAATTTCTGCATCTTGTTCTCTTTTCTGATGGGTAAACAACAAAAACTGATTTCCTCCTATATAATAGTTTTCAAATAGTTTTAATGGGATTTGTAGGACAATTGTTTTATTTGGTTCTGGTGATAAAATAGAATGAACTTCATTAGAGTTTAAAAGAATAAATTCCCCCCTTTGTAAAAAACGTTTCTCTTCATTTACATAAAACGTCAATTTCCCCTCAAAAACAGCAAAAATTTCGATGGAACGATGCCAGTGCTTCCCTCTAACATAATTTCCATCTTTTCCTTCAAATTGAAACAACTTAAAAGGAAACCCTTCATTTGGAATAATTAATTCATGTTCCATTTTCCTTCTCCTTTCCTATCTGCCCATTCTTCCACATGAGGCAACGATGAGAAGTACGCTTTTCCAACTTCTCACATTCCCATACTGTCCCCATATGTGAGCATAAATGCTCTCGCATGGCTCGTTGTCTTTGCGTAAATAAGCAAATATGCCCCGTCCTATGACACATGTTTTTACATCCTCATCATAGGCGGGGCATATTTCATTTACGTGAAAAGCATAGCTTCCACTATCAATAATGGATTAGCAATCTGCTTTTCCGTCAGAACCGAATAATTTGATCTTTTCAATTACAGTTGCTCTAATTGCAGCAGAACCTGGAGCTAATAATTTACGAGGGTCAAATCCTTTTCCTTCTAAATCTTTACCAGCTTCTACATATTTACGAGTTGCTTCTGCAAATGCTAACTGACATTCTGTATTTACGTTAATTTTAGCAACACCAAGAGAGATTGCTTTTTTAATCATATCTTCTGGGATACCTGTACCACCATGAAGAACTAATGGCATATCTCCTGTCTGCTGTTGAATAGCATCTAATGTTTCAAAGCTTAATCCAGCCCAGTTTTCTGGGTATTTTCCATGAATGTTACCGATACCAGCTGCTAACATATCAACACCTAAATCAGCAATTGTTTTACATTCCATTGGATCTGCACATTCACCAGCACCAACAACTCCGTCTTCTTCTCCACCGATAGAACCAACTTCTGCTTCGATAGACATTCCTTTTCCATGAGCTAAGGCTACTAATTCTTTTGTTTTTTCTTTATTTTCTTCAATGTCAAAGTGAGAACCGTCGAACATGATAGAAGAGAATCCAGCTTCTACACATTTTTTACATCCTTCATAAGAACCGTGATCTAAGTGTAAAGCAACTGGAACAGAAATATTTAATTCTTCTAACATTCCATTTACCATTCCTACAACAGTTTTATAACCTGTCATATATTTTCCAGCACCTTCAGATACACCTAAAATAACTGGTGCTCTCATTTCTTCTGCTGCTAAAAGAATTTCTTTTGTCCACTCTAAGTTGTTGATATTAAACTGTCCAACTGCATAGTGTCCTGCTTTTGCTTTTTTTAACATATCTCTTGCTGATACTAACATACTAAATTCCTCCATATTAAATTAAGTATTGTGTATTATGATTTATCTTATTCTGACTGTTCTTATAAAACTTTAACTTTCTTATCTCGAAAATCTATCAATAGGTATTATTCCTATTGGTTTTACTTTTCATAAGAACACTGAGAAACACTTTTTAGTAGTTTCCCATATTCGCGTTCGCTAGTCAAATATCTAAAAAAGTTCAAATCAAATAGGATCCTTTTTTGTTCGTTACTTGGCTTACCGATTTCGCGTAAATCAGAAAATAAGCTGTATCCATGTTCTCTATCATAAACTATTCTCATACTAACCACTTATCACTCGTTATTTGTACAGAATAAACTATTTTATTTCTGCTTATTCGCATTTATTATATCTTATTTTTCCATTTC
>DVIZ01000158.1 GCA_018710905.1 Candidatus Scybalomonas excrementigallinarum
ATAGCAGTTATTGTCTTTCATCTTTGCTATAAAGCCTAATAATAATTTTAGGAGGTTTGCTTATATGAGTTACAAAACTCATGTATTATTTACTCTCCTTTTAATTGAATGTGATTTTTTTCTTGTATAAAAAACAAGCCATGGATATATTTTATGATATGATATAAAATGAATCCTTGTAAAAAGCCTAGCATATTTAATAGGACATCATCGATATCAAAAAAACCTAGCATGGTGATAAATTGTACAATTTCTATCAATAAATCAAAAACTAAAAAATGTAATAGGTACGTTAATATCTTTTTATTCTCATTTATAACAAATGGATAAAGAAAACCCAATGGAATAAACGCTATAATATTTAAAATCATAGTAGAATAATTCGAAATTTTTATAGAATCCGCTATTGTTTTTAATGGCATTAAGTTAAGATTCCAAAAGCTAAGCTTTCTATTCTCGGAAATCTCCTGTATATTACCTAATGCTGGACCACTTATCTTAAATAATTTCCATAAAAGAATCACTAAATATACATAAAAAAAAATTTTACAAAATTTCTTTATATAATTTAAATACTTTTTTCTCATAAGTCAAATTCCTTTCATTAATTTTTTATGGGTATAAAAAGTAAACTCTTTTATTCTATCAATTAATTACGATTAATACCATGACACATCTTGCAAATTATATATTCTTTGTGATTTATCAGTCAAAATATGATTAGAATAATTCTCCTTTTTTCAAAAGGCACTTATGTAAAATGTGTAACCGTAAAAAAATAAGACCTTTCAATCTCTTGAAAAGCCTTATTTCATAGGGTTTTATTCTCGTTAATCTAAATTAGTCAACTTTGATGATTTCTTTTTTGTTGTAAGAACCACAAGCTTTGCATACTCTATGAGGCATCATTAATTCACCACATTTGCTGCATTTTACTAATCCAGGTACACTCATTTTCCAGTTTGCTCTACGTTTGTCACGTCTAGCTTTAGAAGATTTATTCTTTGGACAGATTGACATTTCCGTTACACCTCCTTCGATTTGTTAAAGATATCGCGAATAGCTGCCATTCTTGGATCTGGCACCTTCGTATCGCACTCGCATTTTGTAGTATTGTGATTTGCACCACATACTGGGCAAAGCCCCTTACAATCTGGTTTACACAGAACTTTCATTGGCATTGCCATAACGAGTTCGTCATACACAAGTACATCTGTATCCAATTCTGAGCCTTCCATAAAACTCATTTCAGTCAGATTTTCTTCGTTGTCGTCTTCTTCGTCTTCAGAAAAATCCAATACTTTATTAAAAGAAATTGGAAATTCCCACTTCACATCTTCTAAACAACGATCACAAGGAAGTAAAAGGGTTGCATCAAAATGACCAACTGCCCGTACTTTTTTCTTGCCAGCACTTGTTAAGTCAAGAACAACTTGACTCTTATCCGCAAATGGATAATGCATTCCGTTGAATTCGAAATCTTCCATACAAATTTCGCATTCATGATGTTCTGTTTTTGCTTGATTCGACAAAATCTCTGATAAGTTTATTAGCATAATATCTCCTAATTTTCCATACCTTGATAATTATACATACAACCTTTCTGTTTGTCAACACAATTTTTAAAATTAGACAAGTATTTTTACTTGACACCTTCTTGTCCGCATAAATTCAAGGTTTTCATTCTTTTTTCTCTTGTTTCTTTTTTATTTTAACAAAGGATTTGGCTACTTTCAATAGTTTTCCCAAATCCTAACGATATGAAACACATAAGCGAAAACACGCCTAATATTAGGCGTGTTTCCTATTTCTTATACTAATGCAACGGTATCTCTTGCAATCATAAGCTCTTCATTTGTAGGAACACAAAGAACTTTTACTTTAGAGTCTGGTGTTGAAATTACACGTTCTTCTCCTCTAAAGTTATTAACAGAAGAATCAAATTCTACTCCCATGAAACCTAAATAAGAGCAAACTTCTTCTCTTGTTAATGGATCATTTTCACCAAGACCAGCTGTGAATACGATTGCATCAACGCCATTCATAGCTGCTGCATAAGAACCAATATATTTTGCTACATGGTAACGGAAAATATCTAAAGTAAGTCTTGCTTGTTCATTTCCATTATCTCTAGCGTCTTCGATATCACGGAAGTCACTAGATACACCAGAAAGACCTAAAACTCCTGATTTTTTGTTGAGAACGTTCATCATTTCTTTTAAAGAAAGATTTTCTTTTCCTGCAACATATTCGATAATAGCTGGATCGATATCTCCACTTCTTGTTCCCATGATAAGACCTTCAAGTGGTGTAAATCCCATACTTGTATCAACAGATTTTCCATGATCCACTGCACAAACACTTGCACCATTTCCAAGATGGCATACAATAATTTTCATATCTTCATAGTTTCTTCCGAGAATCTCAGCTGCACGTTTTGATACATAGCTATGAGATGTTCCGTGGAAACCATAACGTCTTACACCATATTTTGTATAGTATTCATTTGGAAGACCATATAAATAAGCTTTTGGTTCCATTGTCTGATGGAATGCAGTATCGAAAACGCCTACCATAGGTACTTCTGGCATTAATTCTTTACAAGCACGGATTCCAATTAAGTTAGCTGGATTGTGAAGTGGTGCTAATTCGCAACATTCTTCGATTCCTTTGATTACTTCTTCTGTCAATAAAACAGATTTGGCAAATTTTTCTCCACCATGCACCACACGATGTCCAACTGCTCCAATTTCATCCATAGATGCGATAACACCTGTTTCTTTATCAATTAACTGATTAATTACGATTTGAATTGCAGCTTTGTGATCTGGCATTGCTGCTTCAAATTTAATCTTATCTTGTCCTGGTCTTTTATATGTGAATACACCATCAATTGTAATTCTTTCGCAAAGTCCAGATGCTAATACTTCTTCTGTAGCTGATTCAATTAATTGATATTTTAATGAAGAACTACCACAGTTAATAACTAAAATATTCATAATTTACAAACTCCTTTTATTATATCATGATAAATTGCTTTTCTCATTTTAACCCTATTATATCTAATTATTTATAAACGATAAACTCCCAATTTTTTTGCTTGTCTTTTCTATTTTACACAATTCGTATCGTTTAATCAATCAAACTATTCTATTATTTTATATCAAAGTTTGATTCCTAGTCCTATTATACACATATTTCCACAAGTGTACAATGTACAATTCTATTTAAATTGTATTTTTTTTCGTACATAATCTGTATATTGTGTTTTTCTTTTTATCTTTCCACAAGATAATGTGTTATTTTTTTAACATATTCCCTTTTTTCTCCTTTTTCTCTCCCTTGTCCTTTTCTAACATCTATATTATAATAGGAAAAATACAAATGATTAACGAAATGGCTCATGACCTAACGTGTATTAGGTACAGGAATCATAACTATATTGTCGTAGAAAGGAATCATTATGACTGTTACCGGAATTATCGCTGAATATAATCCATTTCATAATGGACACGCTTATCATCTTGAAACTGCACGTCAACTAACAAAAGCCGATTTTATTGTTGTTGTCATGAGTGGTAACTTTGTCCAACGAGGAACTCCCGCCCTTCTTAATAAATTTCTTAGAGCCAAAATGGCTTTATTAAATGGTGCTGATCTTGTTTTAGAGCTTCCATGCGCGTTTGCAACCGGAAGTGCTGAATTTTTTTCAGAAGGAGCCATTTCTATTTTGCACGAATTAAGCGTTATTAATAACCTTTGCTTCGGTGCAGAAACTCCTAATATCAAACTCCTATCAACTATTGCTGATTTACTTTTAAATGAGACACCACTCTTTAAAGAGACCTTATCAAAAGCACTCTCAAAAGGAGCTACCTACCCACAGGCAAGAAGCGAAGCACTTTTACATTGTTTATCCGATGATAATGAGAAAAATGCCTATGAATCTTTGCTCCAATCACCGAATAACATTTTAGGCATTGAATATTTAAAATCACTAAAAAGAAGAAACAGCACGATTACTCCTTATGCGATTTCCCGTATTCATTCTGGATATCATGATAACACTTTATCTGCTACTGGTATTTGTTCTGCTACCGCCATTCGAAAGGCATTACAGAATCCCTCTTCTTCTTTTTCTGAGTTACAATCACAAATGCCTCCCTCTTCTTTTGCTATTTTAAAGGAAGAATCTAAGCGAAGAGGATTTTTATCCGAGTATGATCTTTCTCTTCCACTTCAGTATCGTCTGTTTGAAACAAAAGACTATACAAACTATTTGGATGTAGGAAAGGAACTAGCAAATCGACTTTTAAAAACTGCGTTACCATCCATGTCATTTTCGGAACTCACACAAGCATTGAAAAGTAAACAATATACAAGCACACGAATTCATCGCGCTTTACTTCATATTTTACTGGGGATTACAACGGAAGAAATGAAAAAATATCAATCGCAACAATTTCAATCTTATGCGCGAATACTTGGACTGAAAAAAAGAGCATTTCCTTTATTAAAAGAAATGCACGCTCATTCCAATATTCCTATTATTCAACAATCAACACGGGTGACAAAAGAGGATTTACCTCTTTCCTTCCCTCTTTTTCAGCTAGACTTAAAAGCTCATGAACTTTATGAGATGCTCCTTTTACAAAAATTTCATCTTCCTTATGAATGTTATGAACGAGATCGCGGAAGAAAGCCGCTTATTTTATAAACAAACTAGAATCTATGTATATATTGGCCTCGTTTTTCATACCTTTAATAAAAAACGAGGCTGTCTTTTTCTTATGAAACATTTAAAAAAATTAGCAGTTATTTTTATTTTTTTCTCCATCTTATGTTTCCCTGAAATTTCGATCAAAGGAAGTAAAGATGGTCTTCTCCTTTGGTATGATACAGTCGTTCCGACTTTGCTCCCTTTTATTATTTTATCCAACACTTTAATTTCCGTAGATGCTATTTCTTATTTTACTTACCTTTTTTACCCAATCTATCGGATTTTTCCAAAACTTCTTGATTGTTTGGCTTCTCTCTTGATCATTGGATTTTTTTGTGGATATCCTATGGGAGCTAAAATGATTGATGACTTTATTGCTACTGGAAAAATGACTCGAACACAAGGCACATTTTTGCTTTGTATCTGCAACAACGCAAGCCCTATGTTTTTAACTGGTTATGTAGTCATTGCCACCTTAAAAGGTGCAATTCCTACTTCTGTTTTTTTATTTTGTATTTACTGTCCTGTTTTCCTCTTTTTCTTAGTAGGAATTATACGAAAGCCGAATCTTTTACAAATGCCTATGACAACTTCGTATCCTTCTAAACACCCTATGATTCACGATGAAATGGATATTATGACAAACTCTTTTTTCGTTATTTTAAAAATTGGTGGCTATATGATGCTCTTCTCCATTTTATCACGCTTCCTTTTATTGTTACCAATTTCTAATTATCCTACTCGTGCTATTTTACTAGGTCTTAGCGAAGTAACAACAGGAATCCGCTTTTTAAGCCTTCTTACTCTTCCGCTAAACAAAAAAATAGCTCTGATCGGAGCAGCTGCAGCTTTTGGAGGCTTTTCAAGCATTGCCCAAACCAAAAGTGTACTCACACAATCAAAGCTATCTATTTTTCCTTACATAATATCAAAGTTTATCTTCTGTATTACTACTTATTTCCTACTCTACGGATATCTCCTTTATTGTTCCTCTTGATAGGAATACATATCCTCTTGGGAGTCCATATCTTGCTGATATTCTTCCATTGCGGCTTCTTCATTTTCTTCTTGATAAGGATCCGCTACTGGTTCTTGGTACTCTTGGTACGTTTCTACTGGTGCTTGTTGCTCATTAGAAACAGGGGTTCCGTAGAGACTTGCTTCTATTTCTTGACGATTTTCTACCACAGTTTCTAAATTTTCTTGAATTAAATCTAACATCTCATTATATTTTCTTGCACCTTCCACAAGAGCTTGGTTCATAATCTCCTCAATGGCTGTCAACTTCTCTTGTGTGTATTCCATCGCTCCAATGCGAATGGTATTGCTATCTGCATTTGCTCCATTTAAAATTGCATTTGCTTCTGCTTGGGCTTGTGCTACAATTTCTTGAGCATGGTACTCTGCTTGATTTACAATCTCTTGGGCATGTGCTTGCGCAAGCTGCATAATCTCATGTTCTGCTACAAGTCGCTCTGCCTCTGCAGCCGCTTTTCCTACAATTTGTTCTGCCTGTTCTCTTGCGTCTGTCAAAATCCCTTCTTTATTTCTCATAATCTTTTGGCAACGTTCAATTTCTCCAGGCATTCTCATATGTAATTCCTGAATCATTTCCATTAATTCATCTTTTGGCACGATAATTTTCGAAGATGACAATGCTTGGAATCGGCAACTATCTACAAATATTTCCAATTCACTAATTAAATCTTCGATGGCTTTTTTACTCATATCGAAATATCCTCCTTACGGCTGTCCCATAATAGTCCTAGTTTTTTTTATACTTTTCCCTCATATACGGAATAACTCTCTCCGGCACAAATTGCTCAAACGCCCCTCCAAATAATGCAATTTCTTTTACAGAAGTTGAACTCAAATAAGCATATTCCTCACTTGTTGTAAAAAACATGGTATCCACATTTGGATTTAATTTCCGATTCGTCTGAGAAAGTTGTAGTTCAAATTCAAAATCCGTTATCGCTCTTAACCCTCTTACGATAACAGTAGCCCCAATTTGACTGGCATAATCTACTGTTAATCCACTAAAACTTCCAATTGAAACATTGGGAAGTTCTTGTGTCACTTCTTCTAAAATCTTAACACGTTCTTCTACAGAAAACAATGGTGACTTTGCTTTATTATTCAATACTCCAATCACTAAACGATCAAACACACTTGCAGCTCTTTTCACTACATCTAAATGCCCTAATGTAATAGGATCAAAACTTCCAGGATATAATGCAATTTTCATCCAATTCTCCTTATCTACAAATAAATACGTGTTTATTTGTCTTGTATATTTTTTCTTTTATTACACGGAATCCTAAAGATTCCACATAATCAAACTGTGTATCCAAATCGGATTCAATAATAATTTCTGTCTCCTCTCCAACGAGACAAGAATCTTTTAATTCCATTAAAACCTGTCGTTCTAAATCCTTTCCATACGGCGGATCCATATGGATATAGTCAAATGTTATTCCCTGTGTTTTCAATTGACGAATAGCTGTCACAGCATCCATCATCATCACTTGGGCATTAGATTCTAATTTCGTATGAATTAAATTTCTTTTAATACATTCAACTGGTTTCTTTTGACTCTCCACAAACCATGCTTTTTTTGCCCCACGACTCAATGCTTCAATCCCAATAGCGCCACTTCCACTGAACAAGTCTAAAAAGTAGCAACCTTGTAAATAAGGATTCAACATATTAAATAATGTTTCCTTAATGCGATCTGTCGTTGGTCTTGTTTCCATTCCATCAATGGTTTCAAGAATCAGTCTTTTGGCACTCCCTGCTATTACTCTCATATTATTTCCTCTTTTACTACTTATAAAATTAATAACGAGAAATATGGTTTTTGAATTTCTCATATTGGCAAGCACTAGCAAATATGGTTTTTGTAAATTTACCCCATTTCCTAATGCATTCAGAATTTTCTATTTCTAATTTTAACGGAAACCTGCTGTTTGTCAAGTAAATAGTATGAAACATCCTATGAAGGGAAAAAAAAGACTCTTTAGAGCAATCTCTTTCGCGCTAAAAAGTCTTTTTTCTTTTATTATTTCCTATTTATTCTACTGACATTACATAATAATAAATTGGTTGTCCACCATATTGAAGTTCTACATCACACTCTGGATACTTTTCTTGAATGCGAGCAGTTAAACGTTCTGCATCTGCTTCCTTTACTTCTTCTCCATAGTATAAACAAATAATTTCTGAATCTTCCTCTACAATACAATCTAAAAGCTCTAACGCTGTTTCATCAATCTCTTTGCCAACCGCTTTGATTCCAGTGTCATCAATTCCCATAATATCGCCTACATGGATCTCTTTTCCGTCCACACTTGTATCACGAACGGCATACGTAATCTGTCCTGTTTTTACAGCCTCAATACTTTCTTTCATAGCCTCTGTATTAGACTCTACGGATTCTTCTTCCACATAACTAATAACAGCTGAAATTCCCTGTGGAATTGTCTTTGTAGGAAGGACGATAATCTCTTTATCTTCTACAAGCTCTCTTGCCTGTTCTGCTGCAAGAATAATGTTTTTATTATTTGGAAGAATAAAAATATGTTTCGCATTTACTTGATCAATGGCATTTAACATATCTTCGGTACTAGGATTCATTGTCTGACCACCTTCAATAATATAATCAACCCCTAGTTCTTTAAAAATATCATTAATTCCATCACCAATAGAAACCGCAATAAATCCCATCTCTTTTTGAGGAGTACTTGCTTTTTTCTTCGCTTCTTCTTCCATTTTTTGCTGTTCTGCAATCTTTTGAGCATCTTTAATAAGTTTTTCCTCATGCTCTTCTCTCATATTATCCACTTTCATTCTTGTCAGTGAACCATAAGTAAGTCCTTTTTCAAAAGCAAGTCCTGGATGATTCGTATGCACATGAACTTTTACGATTTCATCATCCGATACAACAACGATGGAATCTCCAATAGAAGTTAAATATTCTTTAAATTCGCGTTCTGTATCTTCGTTAAACTCTTTTTCAAGCATAACGATAAATTCTGTACAATAACCAAATGTAATATTTGCTGGAATGTCCTTTGTCTGTTCTAACCCAACAGGCTTTATGGCCTTTTCTACTGGTTTAATTTCATAATCTGGCTCTTTTCCAAGCATAGCATCAAAAGCGCCTTTTAATACTTCTAAAAGACCTTGTCCACCAGAATCCACAACACCTGCTTCTTTTAAAACAGGAAGCATCTCTGGTGTCTGACTTAATGTATACTCTGCGTGTTCTAAGACAACCGCACCAAACTCCGCAAAATCTGTAATATGTCTTGCAGCTTCTTGTGCTTTTACAGCTGTTTCCTTTGCAACAGTTAAAATAGTACCTTCCTTTGGTTTCATAACCGCTTTATAAGCTGTTTCTACTGCTCTTTCAAATCCTAAAGCAACTGCTTTTGTGTCAAGAGTTTCATATTTTACAATTTCTTTTGTAAATCCACGGAATAACTGTGAAAGAATAACGCCTGAATTTCCTCTTGCCCCTCTTAAAGAACCACTGGAAATTGCTTTTGAAAGTTCTTTCATTGTAGGATTTTCTAAGGCATTTACTTCTTTTGCAGCTGCCATAATTGTCATAGACATATTTGTACCTGTATCACCATCTGGCACAGGGAATACATTTAATTCATTGATGTATTCCTTTTTTGCCTCAATGCGGTATGCACCGCCTAAAAACATATTTTTTAGCATACCCGCATCTAATGTATTAATTATCACTGTAATTTCCTCCTTGATGTTTCATTAGTCCAAAACGCGGACACCTTCCACAAAAATATTGATCTTATCGACTTCCATGCCTGTGAATTCTTCCACCTTATACTGAACTGTAGACATCAGATTTTCTGTCACAGCTGAAATGCTAACACCATATGCTACAATAATATGAAAATCAATGGTTAAGCGATTTTCTGTCACTACTACATTGACACCTTTTGTAATACTATCACCTTTTAATAACTTTACAAGTCCGTCTTTTACACTAACGGCAGCCATTCCAACGATGCCAAAACATTCTACCGCAGAGAGTCCTGCATACCTAGTGATTACTTCATTTTCTATAATGATGTTACCATTCTTTGTATTCATATGACCTTTCATCGTCTACTTACCTCCATTCTAATATTCTTTGGCTTACATTTTTCGTAGCCGAGGTATCCTAAACGATTCCTCTAACCTCTTGGTTTCTTTCTTCCCTATCCTATTGTTCAAACCAATTGGAATCGCTATCACATACATTATACCCTTTTTTCTTATAAATTGAAACAATTTTTTTCCAAATTTAAAACCTTTTGTAAATTTCTTATTTTTTTACTTGCATAATAGTCCAAAATCTGCTAGAATCTTATATGTTGTAAGTCTACGGACTCAGTACAAGTAAGGAGGTGCGGACAAATGGCTAAATGTGAAATTTGTGGAAAAGGCGCTCATTTTGGTAACGCTGTGAGCCACTCTCATAGAAGATCTAACAAAATGTGGAAATCCAACGTTAAATCAGTTAAATGTATCGTTAATGGTACAGCGAAAAAGATGTATGTATGTACTTCTTGCTTAAGATCTAATAAAGTAGAACGTGCTTAATTGATTCGGACGTGTTAAAGCCACCCTATAGTATGGGGTGGCTTTTTTTATGTTATAGGAAATTCCTTGCAAAGCGAGTTATCCTATAACACAAACCATGCTTCTATTGGATAAACGAACCTAACAGCCCAAAGAATGCACAAAACACTCTTTGCTTTCTATAATAAAAATGTTAACATCGGAAAAATAACATATAAGATGCGATAAAAAAACAAGTTGTCAACAGAAACTTTGTTAGGCTACTCGTGACGAGACACGCTAAAAGCATACCAAAAGCTATAAAAAATAATGCAAATCCGATCACTCTTTTCATTATGGTCTGCTCTTTCCCTTTCTGCTTACCTTATTATATGCAAAAAAAAGCGAAATCTTTCCTATTTTTTCTGATCTCGCTTTTTTCTATCTTTTCTTTATTCTTCTTTTTTTGTTTCTGTATCGTTAAATAAATCTTCTTCTCTTATTTCATCTTCTTTTTTTCCAGAGAAGAACCCACTCACTTTATCGACTACATCAGGAACCATATCAAGTACTTTTGTAATGGTTTCTTGATTACGGATATTCACTAATTTCGTATGTCCGTCTTGAATCACTAAAACAGCGCTTGGTGTAATTTTACCACCTAAACCACCTCCGCCGTTATTCTTCTTTCCATCTTCATTGGAAAATGCACCAGCACCTACTCCAAAGGATACATCCACAAGCGGAAGAATAATGGTATCTCCAACTTGTTGTGGCTCTCCAACAACTGTTTTTGTTGTAATAAAACTATCCATTCCTTTAAATAAAGCACCTACTGCTGAGCTAAAATCATTATTATTGTTATTCGCCATAAGTGAACTCCTCCTATTTTAATTTTTTCTTTGCGACTTTTATAACATTTCTTATATTTTTATCAAGCGCCGCAACAAGCAGAACATACAAATAATATCCGATTTGTATTCGTCCTTTTCCATGCACTTGAATTTCAAATATCGCTCGATCAAAGGCAGGAACTATTTTTAAATGTTCTTTATAAATTGGCATTCCTATAGATAAAATACCCAAAATCTGTCCTGTTAATGCTGGATCATCTGTTCCAAAATGAACCATTCCTTCAAATTTTCTTGGTAATGTATGAATACCACACTTTCGCACTAATTTTTTGACCTTTTTTAATGCCAACTGTGTTTCCTCTTCCAAATAAAACTCTCGATATTGTTTTAACTGTTCTTTTTTCGCATTCCACGTCTTTTTGATTGTCTTTATTTTTTTAGGAATCGCCTTAAAAAACTGTTTTATCTTTTCTATCTTTTGTTTTATTTTCTGAATAAGGCTTGGCTTCTTTATCTTTTGTTTTCTTTTCCTTTTTTGTTGTTCTATTATTTGCTCTGATTCTTTTTGTTCTATTAATAATGGTGGAAATTTTTCTTCTATGATTTCCTTTTCCGAATTTTTTTCCGTTTTATCTTCTTCTTGTAAGTTTTCTTCTTCCCTTACTTCTTGCTTAAATTCTTCTTTTTTAGCCGTATTTTTCTTCGTTGCTATTTTTTCGTCCTCTTCTTCTGGATTCTCCAAATAATCAATCGTCTCTGGAAGAGGTTTTTGTTTTTTTCTTATTTTTTCTTTTGAATTCTTTTTTGGAAAAACTTGAATTCCAAATATTTTTACAAAATAAACAAGCTCTTTTTCTTTATACTCTACTTGTATCGATAAAATATGCGCAAGCCATGTCACTTTTACAAGTCCTTGCGGCTGCTCATTCTCCAAATACTCTGCATGAAATCGATACCGAATCGGCGATACTAAAACTATAATCGATACCAAAAGAATGAGACCTATCATACTGAGCAAAAGAATTCCTATGATCTTTAACAACAGTATCACAATATGAATAATCATAATGCCCCCTTCTTTTACTCTAACTTCAAATAACCATCTACATCAAATCCACCTGTTTTTTGATAAACTTCTCCAACAATCTCTTGCACTAATAAAAATGCTTCTTCTCTACTCTTAGCAATCCCCACTATCGTTGGATTTTGCTCTTTTAACCAATTTTGTTGTAACTCATAATAGGGATAAATTTCAAGAAGTCCATGAGAACCTAAAGGCAAGGTCACGCAAAATAAGCGTAATACGACCTTGCCTTTTTTCATCTTACGAATGACTCTATCTTTATTCTTTTGTAAACAATTTCCAACATATAAGTTCTTATATAAAATCATTCCATAACTCCTAGGTTCTACTATAAATAATAATAGCGTCCTATAAGAGCGCCAATGCTCTTATAGGACTCACTACTTTTCTATTAATTATTCAACAACAACAGCTTTCATAATGTTTGTAACGCCAGCTTTTCCGCTTGGTACACCAGCTGTTAATACAACAGTATCTCCTTCTTTAACGAATTCTGTTGTTTTTGCTGTTTCTACAGCTGATTCCATCATCTCATCAACAGAGAATGTTTCTTTTTGTTTAATTGGTGTTACACCCCAGTATAATTGCATTTTACGGCAAGTTTGATCGGATGGTGTTAAACCAATGATTCTCGCTTCTGGACGGTTTTTAGATACGATTCTTGCTGAGAAACCAGACATTGTTGGTGCAAGAATTGCAGAAGCATTTAAGTTAGCAGCAGTTGTTACAGCAGCGTAAGCAACCGCACTAGAAATGTTTCTTCTTACGTATCTATGACGGTATTCACCAATTTCATGTTTTACTGTATATTTTTCTGTTTCTTCTGCGATTTCACGCATTGTTCTTACTGCTTCTACTGGATATTTACCCATTGCTGTTTCACCAGATAACATAATAGCATCTGTTCCATCATAGATTGCATTTGCAACGTCAGTTGCTTCTGCTCTTGTTGGACGTGGGTTACGAATCATAGAATCCAGCATCTGAGTTGCAGTAATAACTGGTTTATAAACCTCATTACATCTTCTGATTAAATCTTTCTGAATATGAGGGATTTCACAAGTTTCCACTTCTACACCTAAATCTCCTCTGGCTACCATAATACCATCGGCTTCATCAAGGATTTCATCGAAGTTGTCAATACCTTCGCTATTTTCAATTTTAGCGATGATTGCAACGTGCTCTCCACCATGTTCTTTTAAAATTGTACGGATTTCTCTAATGGCATCTGCATTTCTTACGAAAGAAGCTGCAATGAAGTCGATATCGTTTTGAACACCAAAAATAATATCGCTCTTATCTTTTTCTGTGATAGCTGGAAGCTTAATGCTTACGTTAGGAACATTAACTCCTTTTTTGCTTCCTAAAAGACCACCATTTAATACAGTACAGTTAATTTCTGTATCTGCAATTTCATCTACTCTTAAACCAATTAATCCGTCATCAATTAATACACGATTTCCTACTGTTAAATCGTTTGGAAGTCCTTTATAGCTTACAGATGTGATTGTTTCATCACCTTCAATATCTCTTGTTGTTAATGTGAATTTCTGACCATCTACAAGTGTTACCTTGCCCTCTTTTAATACACCTGTACGAATTTCTGGTCCTTGTGTGTCTAAAAGCATTGCAATTGGAAGTCCTGTCTGCTCACGCACCCAGCGAATATTTTCCATACGACCTAAATGCTCTTCATGATCACCATGTGAGAAGTTCAATCTCGCAATATCCATACCGTTTTTCGCAAGTTCTAAAAGTAACTCACGGTCATCTGTGTTTGGTCCCATTGTACAAATAATTTTTGTTTTCTTCATCGTCTGAACTCTCCTTAGTTATTTCTTAATGTGTGTATGTGTAAATAAATGATCTTGACAATATTCATAATCGCCATCACATTTAGAACAATACCGAAATTCAAGATTTGGATCGTCGAATTCTGTTCTTCCACAAACTGCACAGCGATGTCTTGGTTGTCCAGCTTTTGTAGAAGCATGATCGACTTCCCTTCGATATGTCTGTTTTCTTCTGATTTCTTTTGGAGAAATCTTTTTGTAATTTTTTGTGCCTGCAAAAAATAAAATAAAATTAAGCATTGCAACCACAATTGAAATACGAGTTCCCATATCTCCTTGTATAAAGGCGATTAAAAGGTAAATGGCGTCTAAAACACCGAGCCATTTCACTTTAATTGGTAATATCATCATAAAATATACTACCATATCTGGAAAACTTGCAGCAAATGCAAGGAATAATGACATATTTAAATAATAAGTTCCCATAAAAATATAGGGATTTTTTGTAATCGCATAGAGAATCAAACTTCCAAGAATCGTTCCTATTACTCCTGTAAAGAAATATACATTAAACCGAAACGATCCCCATACTCTTTCTAAGGATTGACAAATACTATAATAAAATAACAATACAAATAATATAAAAATTAAATTATCCGATGGTGGTACAATTAAAAATGTCACCAAACGCCAAACTTGTCCGTGTAATACTGCATACGGATTTAAATAACACATAGCCGCTATATTAGGAGCTACAACTTGTAATACAAATCCAATGGCATATAACACAACAATATAAAATGGCAAGTTAGGAATCGTATATCGACCAAACTTTCTCTCCATCTTATTTAAAAATTTTTGAATTGGATTCATTCGATACTTATCCTCTCTTCCTTTATCGAAACGATGGGATTATTTAAATAAATTTTTTCTTTGTAACCAAATCGTACCGATAATCGTGATTACCAAACTGAAAATAACTATCTTCCAAAAACCAGTTGGATCATGCGCATATGGAATTCCTCCTACGTTCATTCCCCAGAAACAACCGATTACGTTTGGAATGGACATTACAATTGTTACAATTGCTAAAAACTTCATCACAATATTCAAGTTATTGGATATGATAGATGCATAAGCATCTGTTGTTCCACTTAAAATCCCACTATAAAGTTGGGACATTTCAATCGCCTGCTTATTTTCGATAATAACATCTTCTAGCAGATCTTCGTCTTCTGGATATTGTTTAATTCGTTCAATTTTTAACATTTTCTCCAATACAACTTCATTGGCACGAAGTGATGTGGAAAAATAAAGTAAACTTTTTTGTAATTCCAATAATTCAATTAACTCACTATTTTTTGTAGCAATATGAAGTTTCTTTTCTACTTCATCGCTCTTTTTATCAATATTCCTTAGATATTGTAAATACATACTCGCATTTTTATACAAAATCTGTAAAATAAACCTTGTCTTCTTAAAAGTCCAAAAATTTCGCACTCGTCCATCCATGAAAACTTCTAATACTGGAGTCTCTATTAAACAGACCGTAAAAATAAGATTTTCTGTTAAAATAATACCACAAGGAATTGTAATAAAATAATCTTTTCCTTTTCGTTCTTCAATCATAGGAATATCCACAATAATTAATGTGTATTCTTCTTCCACTTCGATACGAGAACGTTCTTCTTCGTCAAGAGGAGCTCTTAGATGATCAATATCAATATGAAATCGATTTGAAATATCTAAAAGTTCTGTTGCCGATGGTGCAGACAATGCCACCCAACAGCCATCATATATTTCATTTACTTGATGAATCGACTCATCAATCGTCCGAAAAACTCTTATCATGAGTGGACTTCCTTTCTACACTAATTTTCATTAGCTTGTACTTTTTTTGGATAGTGGGTACCAATACCCACTCTATTCCCTATTCTAAATTATAGGCAACTTTATTTTTTTTGTCAATCATCAAAACAGTCCCCGCTGGCAAGGAAAGTTCTTTGACGATTGTATTTCCCTTTGCTAAATCTTCAAAACTTATTTGATGTTCTTTTAAAATATCCCATATAGTTTGATGTGATTTTACCACATATGGATACCTATTTTCAATAGCAGGAATTTTTTTCAGCGGAAGGCACACTTCATCTCCGATTTTTAAATTAAAAACATTTAAATAAGGATTATTTTGCATAATTGTTTCCAGATTTATCCGAAACTTTTTAGCAATTTTATACATGGTATCACCTTCTTGTACCACATAAATTGTACCATTACACTGAACTACTTTCTCTTCTCTCATATAAAATCCTCGTTTTTTTACTATTCTATTCATTAATTGGGAATGTGTTCCAATTTTATTTAGTTGTAAATCCAAGTATTTTTTTGTATAATAAAGTCGATTCTATGCGTCTCTATTTTAATAGGTAGAAATAGGTTACTTGAATAGAGAAATAGAGAAACCTATAGAAGAAAGGAGCTAATTTGATTTATGGAATCAAACAAACAATACTATTTAGGCGTTGATATCGGTTCTACTACCGTTAAGGTCGCCATTTTAAATGAAACTCAAGATCAAGTTCTTTTTGCTGATTATAGACGTCATTTTGCGAATATTCAGGAAACATTGGCCAATTTGCTCACCGAAGCTCTGAAAAAGCTAGGAGATATTAAAGTCTCACCTGTCATTACAGGTTCTGGTGGTCTTTCTTTGGCAGATTCTTTACAAGTTCCATTTTGTCAAGAAGTTGTTTGTGTTTCTTCAGCTTTGAAAAAAGTTGCTCCACAAACGGATGTGGCTATTGAACTAGGTGGTGAAGATGCTAAAATTATCTACTTTACAAATGGAATTGAACAGCGTATGAACGGTGTATGTGCAGGTGGTACTGGTTCCTTTATCGATCAGATGGCATCTCTTCTTCAAACCGATGCCACAGGACTGAATGAATATGCCAAAAATTACGATACGATTTATCCAATCGCTGCTCGTTGTGGTGTTTTTGCAAAAACAGATATTCAGCCTCTTATCAACGAAGGTGCTTCAAAAGAAAATTTAGCAATTTCTATTTTTCAAGCAGTTGTCAATCAAACGATTAGTGGCCTTGCCTGTGGAAAACCAATTCGCGGACATGTTGCATTTTTAGGAGGTCCTCTTCACTTCCTTCCAGAATTAAAACAGGCATTTGTCCGTACATTAAATTTAACAGAAGAAGAAACAATCGATCCTGAAAATTCTCATTTATTCGCTGCCATGGGTGCGGCTTTAAATGCAGAAGAATCTGTTGTTCTTTCCTTGGATAAATTTTGTCATCAATTTGATAAAACAATTGAAATTGCCCACGAAGTCGATCGATTAGAACCTCTATTTCGTGATGAAGAAGACTATCAAAACTTTCTTGATAAACATAATCGCTTTGCCATCGCCCGTGGTGATATTAAAGACTGCCATGGAAACTGCTATCTTGGAATCGATGCTGGTTCCACGACAACGAAAGTTGCTTTAATTGATGAAGAGGGAAAACTTCTTTATAGTTATTATGGCAGCAATAAAGGAAATCCATTACAAACAAGTATTGATGCAATCAAAGAAATTTATGAACAGCTTCCAAGCGATGCCAAAATTGCCTCTTCTTGTTCGACTGGTTATGGTGAGGCTTTAATTAAATCTGCCCTTTTATTAGATTTTGGTGAAGTAGAAACCATCGCTCATTATTATGCAGCTTCTTATTTTGAACCAGAAGTCGATTGTATTTTAGACATCGGTGGGCAAGATATGAAATGCATTAAGATCAAAGACGGCGTTGTGGATAATGTTATGTTAAATGAAGCTTGTTCTTCTGGCTGTGGGTCTTTTATTGAAACTTTCGCCAAATCTTTAAATTATGGAATTGAAGATTTTGCAAAACTTGCTTTATTTGCAAAAAATCCAATCGATCTTGGTTCTCGCTGTACTGTATTTATGAACTCTAAAGTAAAACAGGCACAAAAAGAAGGCGCTTCTGTTGGAGACATTTCCGCAGGTCTTGCTTATTCTGTTATAAAAAATGCGTTGTTAAAAGTAATTAAATTAACTGATCCAAAAGATCTGGGTGAAAAAATAGTCGTTCAGGGCGGTACGTTCTATAATGATGCCGTTCTTAGAAGTTTTGAAAGAATTTCTGAATGTAATGCCGTTCGCCCTGATATTGCTGGTATTATGGGTGCCTTTGGTGCTGCTCTAATCGCCAAAGAACGAATGGAAAAACCAACTACGATGCTTTCTATTGAAGAAATCAACCAGTTAACTTATGATACGAGTATGACAAGATGCCAAAAATGTACCAACCATTGTTTACTTACTATCAATAAGTTTGGCCAAAATCGTAGATTTATTACTGGTAATCGTTGTGAACGTGGTATTGGAAAAGAAAAAACAAGCGGTCAGATTCCAAACTTATTTGAATATAAGTTAAAACGTGTTTTTGACTATGAACCTCTTTCCGAAGAAAAGGCTAGTCGTGGTACGATTGGAATCCCTCGTGTCCTTAACATGTATGAAAACTATCCATTATGGTTCACTTTCTTTACTCGCTTAGGATTCCGCGTCGTTTTATCTCCAGAATCCAGCCATAAGATTTACGAAATGGGAATTGAATCCATTCCAAGTGAATCCGAATGTTATCCAGCAAAACTGTCTCATGGTCATGTTGTATGGCTCATTAAACAAGGCATTAAAGATATTTTCTATCCTTGTATTCCATATGAACAAGAGGAAATTAAAGATGCCAATAACCACTATAACTGCCCAATTGTTACTTCCTATGCAGAAAATATCAAAAACAATATGGAAGAAATCAAAACATACAATGTTAATTTCATGAATCCATTCCTTGCTCTTGATAATAAAAAGTCATTATGTGAGCAGCTTTATGCCTGTCTTTCTAAGCGCTATTCTTTAACAAAGCAAGAAGTAATGAAAGCCTTAAATGCTGCTTATGAAGAGGCAACAACCGTTCGCAATGACATTCGTGTCAAAGGAGAAGAAACTCTTCAATGGTTAGAAACTCATAATCGCCATGGAATTGTTTTATGTGGACGTCCTTATCATGTGGATCCAGAAATTAACCATGGTATTCCTGAACTGATTACTTCTTATGGACTTGCGGTTCTAACGGAGGATTCGATTTCTCATTTAGCTCCTGTAGAAAGACCATTAATTGTAACCGATCAGTGGATGTACCATTCTCGCTTATATGCTGCGGCAAACTATGCAAAAACAAACAAACGATTAGAAGTGATTCAGTTAAACTCCTTTGGCTGTGGACTTGATGCTGTTACAACCGATGCAGTCTCTGATATTTTAACCCAGTCGAATCGTATTTATACCGTATTAAAAATTGATGAGGTAAGCAACTTAGGAGCAGCGAAAATTCGTATTCGTTCTTTAATTAGCGCAGTAAAAGTCCGTAAAAGCCATCATGTGGAACCAAAAGTTTCTTCTGCCGCTTTCCAGCGCGTGGAATTTACAAAAGAGATGTCAAAAGACTATACGCTTCTTTGCCCACAGATGTCTCCAATCCACTTTGATTTATTGCTTCCTGCTCTTCGCTCTTGCGGACTCAATTTAGATATCCTTCCAGATCCAGATAAATCTGCTGTGGATACCGGTTTAAAATTCGTTAATAACGATGCTTGCTACCCATCCTTAATTGTCGTTGGACAGCTGATGGAAGCATTAAAATCTGGAAAATATGACGTAAATAAAGTGGCTTTAGTCATCTCTCAAACTGGTGGTGGCTGTCGTGCGACAAATTACATTGGATTTATTCGCCGTGCTCTTAGAAAAGCAGGGCTTCCACAAATTCCTGTTGTTTCTATTAGCGTACAAGGCCTTGAAAAAAATTCAGGCTTCCACTTTACATTACCTATGATTCATAAAGCAGTCCAAGCTCTGATTTATGGTGACTTATTTATGCGTGTCCTTTACCGTACACGCCCATATGAGGTCGTAAAAGGCTCTGCAAATGCCCTCCATGAAAAATGGCTTAAAATCTGCCAGAAATCTTTGGAAAAAGGCGGATTTAACGAATTCCAAAGAAATATTAAAGACATTATCCATGATTTTGATAACCTTCCAATTACAGAAGAAGAAAAACCAAGAGTCGGTATTGTTGGAGAGATCCTTGTTAAATTCCTTCCTGCTGCTAATAATCACCTTGTAGACTTATTAGAGGCAGAAGGCGCAGAAGCTGTTGTTCCAGATTTATTGGATTTCTTTATGTATAGTTTCTATAACAGTAATTTCAAACATAAAAACCTTGGAAAACCGTTGACTGGAGCTATTATCAGTAATACTGGTATTTGGGTATTAGAACAATACCGTAAAACCCTTAGAAAATGCTTAGAAAACAGTCATCGCTTTGATCCACCTGTACATATTAAAACACTTGCTGAGTATGCACAGGGCATCGTTTCCCTTGGTAATCAGACAGGGGAAGGTTGGTTCTTAACTGGCGAAATGCTCGAATTAATTCACAGTGGTACAAAAAATATCGTTTGTACACAACCATTTGGTTGTCTTCCAAACCATGTAGTTGGAAAAGGTGTTATTAAACAACTTCGTGCAGAGCATCCAGAAGCTAATATTGTTCCTGTCGATTACGATCCAGGAGCTTCTGAAGTAAACCAGTTAAACCGTATTAAGTTAATGCTCTCTGCTGCTCGTGATAACATGCAAAAAAATCAATAGAAAACAAAAAGGGGCTGTCGCACTAAATAGTTCGTGCGGCAGCCCCTTTTTATTGCCTCTCTATTTTTATAATCGAATGGCAATTCCTTTTTCTTTTAGATACTGTTTCAATTGTTTTATTTCTAACTCTTTAAAATGAAATAAGGAAGCTGCCAAGGCTGCATCCGCTCCTCCTCTTGTTAAAGCATCGAAAAAGTGCTCTTTCGTTCCTGCTCCTCCTGAGGCAATGACAGGGATTGAAACTTCTTTTGCAATTTGACTCGTTAATGCAATATCATATCCTGCCTTTGTCCCATCACAATCCATACTTGTTAAAAGAATTTCACCTGCACCTAGCTCACAGGCCTTTATTGCCCATTCTATGGCGTCAAGTCCCGTGTCCACTCGTCCACCATTTTTATAGACGTTCCATCCACTTCCATCTTCTCTTCTTTTGGCATCGATGGCCACAACAACACATTGGCACCCAAACTTATCCGCTGCTCGGCTGATGAGAGAAGGTTGTTCAAGCGCTGACGAATTAATGGAAATTTTGTCTGCACCTTCCCGCAATATCGCTTTAAAATCCTCCACTGTTCGAATCCCTCCTCCAACAGTAAAAGGAATAAAAACACTTTCCGCTACTCTTCTTACCATGTCCAATTTAATTTCTCTTGCATCGGAAGAAGCCGTAATATCTAAAAATACCAGTTCATCCGCTCCAGCCTTATCATACGCCTTTGCCACTTCTACTGGATCACCTGCATCTACTAAATGGACAAAATTGACCCCTTTGACAACTCGTCCACCATTGACATCGAGACAAGGAATAATTCTTTTTGTGTGCATATCGTTCCTCCTATTGTTCTGTTTTGACAACTCTTATTACTCGTTTACCAATTGCTTTTCTTCTTTTAACAGACTTTTTCATTCAATCACTCTTTTGAAATCTTTAAAAAATTTCTCAAAATCTCTAGCCCTACTTCTCCACTTTTTTCTGGGTGGAATTGGCATCCAAAAAGATTTTCATGTTCCACTGCCACAGAAAGAGTTGTTCCATATTCTGTTACCGCTACCACATCCTCTGCCTTACTAGGAACTAAATAATAAGAATGTACAAAATAGACATAAGGTTCTTTTGAAAGCCCTTGAAATAAAGTGGCCTTTCCTTTTAATTCCAAACTATTCCACCCCATATGCGGAATTTTTATTCCTTCTTTTTTTGGGATTTTCACAATCTTTCCTTCCAATAAGGAAAGTCCTTTTATTCCATCCGATTCCTCACTAGATTCAAATAACAATTGCATCCCTAAACAAATTCCAAGAAGTGGAATCTTTCTTTTTACAACCTCTTTTATCGTGTCCACAAGCTCATATTGTTCTAACCGTTCCATAGCCTCTCCAAAAGCACCAACTCCTGGCAAAATGACGTGATCGCTATTTAAAATTTCATCTTTTTTTCTTGTAACTACCACATCCGCCCCTAGAAACTCAAATGCTTTTTGAACACTCTTTAAATTTCCTGCATCGTAATCAATAATTGCTACCATATTATTTTCCTTTCTGTAAAAACTCCATGGAATCCATCGGAACTGCTATCGCTCGTTCCTTTAGTTCTTCTCCTACTTGTGACAACTTTTTATGAACACGAATTAACTTTGCCTTTTGATTAAAATAGACAAGCCGTTCAAATGGCCAATGAAACAGTGTTGGCTGTTCAAACCCTTCTCCTAACTCTAACGCAACAAATCTTCTATTTAATGTTCCTTGTAACCACTTCGTATAAACACCCCATTGAGATAAATATCCTTCTTCTATATAGTTGGAAGGATTTTCTTTTGTACGGACATTAAACACGAGTGCTTCTTTGCATTTTCCACAGGCAATTTGGCTCGTCTCTTTTGTTTCCTCATATTCCTTTAATTTAGCAAGCATAAGCTCTTTGGATGGGTAAAGAGAATCGCTACAGCGATGAGAACACTGAAAGAGTCTTCTTGTTCCACAAGGAGATACGATTCTAGCCTCATCAAAAGAAGAACAATAAATAAAGTCATCTGTGTTGCTTGTAATAATAAAATAATCTTTTCCTTCTAACCATTTGGCTAACTCATCATAAACACTTGGAATTTTATGAGTTCTTATGTAATAAAAATAATATAAATCACGAAGATATGCCATTTCTTCTTGTTCTTCACCGGCTTTTCTTACCGTTTCATACTGTGTCATGCCGATAGACTGATAAAAATCATTGATTTCTTTTGCATCATAGGGAAGAAGTCTTTTCGCACTTAACTCTGCTCCAATTCCAACTACGATCTTATCCGCAGCTTGTATTTCTTCTCTTATTGTATTCCATATCATATTACTACTATCCTTTCTACTATTCCTTTCTCTCTTTAATCATATTATCACTAGAATATCCATTTTTGCAATATTTTTTCTGAAAATTTCATTTTTCTCCTATTCTTTCCAATAGAATCTGTTGATTTTTGCAGAATTTTGGTATATATTTAAAAAGATATATCATTTAAATCAAGGAATGGAGGACTTTATTATGAAATCAAATGTATATGTAGAATATCAAGGAATTCAAAAAGAACAAAAAGACTTCGTGACAACAGCAAAAGAAATTTGGGTAAAACAGTTAGGGAATAAAATTAAAGATATCGAAACTCTTGATCTTTATGTAAAGCCAGAAGAACATATGGTATATTATGTATTTAATGATAATGTAAAAGGGAATTTTTCTTTTTAATGGAAAAGAATATAAAATGCCTTCTACGAAAACGATGAGAAACTCGCATAGCGTGTTTCTCATCGTTTTTTATTCATCATCTTCTATTGTATCTTTTTTATCATTTTGAGACAAAGATTCCGTTTGCGCTTTTTCTGTTAAGTTAATATCTAGATCAATATAAAATTCCACTCCATCTGGTAAGTTGTGCACGCCATATTTTTTTCCATGAGCATTCATAGTAGCTGCTACAATCGAAAGCCCTACACCGCTTCCACCATATTCTCTTGTCCTAGCCTTATCCACCTTATAAAACTTGATCCAAAGTTTATCCAATTCCTCCTCTGGAATTTGTTTTCCCGTGTTGGCAACAAAGACTCTTACCTCACTTCCTCTTGTTTCAAATCGGACGGTAATTGTTCCTTTTTCGGATAAATGATGGAGGGCATTGCTCAAATAATTTGACATTACTTCTTCAATCATATATTCATCGGCCCAAACATAAATAGGTTCTTCTTGCTCAAAACGAACCGTTGCTCCCACTTTTTTATATAAAATATCAGACGCTTGTATTAAATTTCGAATCAGTGCTACAATATCAAATCGTTCCATATGAACCACATTATTGCCAAACTCAATTTGATTTAATGTCAATAATTTTTTAACCATTACATTCATTTTATGCGCTTCATCCATAATGACATCACAATAAAACTCACGGCTTTCTGGATCATCATTCACATTATCTTTTAATCCTTCTGCATAACCTTGAATTAAGGCAATTGGTGTCTTTAATTCATGAGATACATGGGAAATAAATTCTTTTCTCATTTCGTCGATTTGTGTTTTCTTATCGATATCTTTTTGTAGCTCATTATTGGCCGTCTTCAGTTCGCTAATCGTCTCTTCTAATCGAGCCGATAGTTCATTCATACTTCGTCCAAGATTTCCAATTTCATCTTGATTAATTTTTGTCACTCTTGCATCAAAATCTAAATGAACCATTCGATTGGCAATCATAGCCATTTCCTGAATAGGAACCGTGTATTTTTTGCTGGCCCAAAACATCACAATCGCCCCAATGACACTCATAGTAATACCAATATAGGCAAACAGTCGATTGGAAATATCCGCTGCCCCCTGTACCGTTTGAATTGGGGAACGTAAAATCAACAGATGAGATTCATTTTGTCGATCCACAATTCTTCCAAACAAATCTAAATATTCACCATCCAGATCTTTTACCGTATTTTTTTGAATTAAATATCCTTGTTCGAAAAACTTGTCAATGTTTCCTCCATCTCCAGGTCTTGCTTTTATCAAAGTATTCAAATAAAGGAGCATACTTTTATCCATCTTATTGCTGCGTTCCCCTTTTGGATATTCTCTTTCAAAATTCTCATTTAAAATCAATACATTAAAATGGGTATTGGACATCAAGATATCCATTTCTTGTTCTCTTTCATTTTTTAAATTTCCATTGCTATCAATCGTATAATTCGAAGTGTTTAAATACAATTGCTCCAATTGATGATACGTTTTTATTAGGCTTTTTTCCTCACTCCTCATATAATATTCCATACCGACGGTACGATTTACAATCCAAGAAACTAAAATAATCGAACTTGTGAGGAAGGTTAGCAATAACGTTAATTTAATTCGAATCGAATGTTTCATTCTTTTTATACCTCAAATTTATATCCCATTCCCCAGATGGTTTTTATATATTCTCCCTTTTCTCCTAATTTACTTCTCAATTTTTTCACATGAGTATCGATGGTTCTCGCATCTCCAAAATAATCATAATTCCATACATGGTTTAAAATATTTTCTCTTGAAAGAGCTACCCCTTGGTTTAATAAAAAGTAATTTAAAAGTTCAAATTCTTTAAAACTTAACTCAATTGACTCCCCATCAATTCTCACTTGGTGTGCTGCATTATCTAATTCAATTCCACCAGCAGAAATAATATCCGCTTTATTTAATCCGCTTGTCCTTCTTAAAATCGCTTCTACTCTTGCCACAAGAATCTTTGGACTAAATGGTTTTGAAATATACTCATCTACTCCTAAATCAAAGCCTTGAAGTTCATCGCTTTCTTCACTCTTTGCTGTCAACATAATGATAGGAACTTTAGAAAAACGGCGAATTTCTTTACACACTTCCCAACCATTCATTTTTGGCATCATAACATCTAAAATAATTAAGCTGATATCGGAATTTTTTTCGTCAAAAAATAAATCAATTGCTTCTTCTCCATCTCCAGCTTCAACTACTACAAATCCACTTCGAACGAGGAAATCTTTTACAAGTTTTCTCATTCTGCTTTCATCATCTACAACTAAAATCTTAAATTTTTCCATGGTACTCCTCCAGTATTTTTACATATCTCTTTTTTTATTATAACAAGCAGATATGTAAAAATTGTGAATTTTATATTCTTTTTTCTATCCATTTTTGAATATCTTCATATACTTGTTGGCGATCCAGTTCATTTAATATTTCATGGCGATCTTCTTTATATAAGGTAAGCCTAACATCTTCCAATCCAAGGCTTACATATTGATGATATAATTTTTTAACGCCCTTTCCGTAATTGCCAACAGGATCAGCTTCCCCTGAAATTAGTAAAATAGAAAGATCTTTTGGCATTCTTTTTAAATTCCCCCATTTTTCAACAGAACACAACGTGCGAAATAAATCTTCATAGGCACTCACTGTAAAAATAAAATTACACCAAGGATGTGAAATATAAAGATCGACTTTGTTTGTATCCCTCGATAGCCAATCTTTATCCGTTCTTTTTTCTTTCATTTTGCGATTATAACCGCCAAATGCCATATTATTAATAAAAGAACTACGAAACTTATCACCTTTTCTTTTCTTTATTAGTTTTGTAAGGCCAACTCCAAGCAAAGCTATAGGAAGCGGTTGTTTCCCTGTACCCATAATAATCGCCCCTGTCAGTCCTTCTTTTCCATAAAGTAATAAATATCTTCTTAAAAGAAAAGAACCCATACTATGTCCCAATATAAAATAAGGAATTTCTTTATACTTTCGCTTCATGCGATTGTATAATTTTCTCATATCTTTTACTAATAAATTATGCCCATTGTGCTCAGCAAAATATCCATAAAGTTCTTCTTTCTCTACGGAAGCTCCATGTCCTAAATGATCATATCCAACAACGACATATCCTTGCTCCACTAAGTAGTTCGCAAACTCATTGTATCGATAAATATACTCTACCATGCCATGAACTAATTGAACAACCGCTTTTACTTTCCCGTGATCTGGTGTCCATAAATATCCCTTTAAAACAGTATGCCCATCAGAAGATAACATCGAAATCCTTTCTCTCATAGATATAAACTCCTTTCTCATCTGCTAGCTGTACACTATTTATAATTGTCCTTGTTTGGCTCGTTGTCTTCGCATCAATAGAAAAACCGACTGTCTTCGTAACAGTCGGTTTTCTGTACTACTTATTTTATTGTACTAAAAAATAAATTACTTTACAAGGGCTACAGTTTCTCTTGCAATTGCAAGCTCTTCATTTGTTGGAACTACTAATACTTTTCTTGCACTATCTGTTGTTGTAATCACTTCTTCTTCTCCAACAGCAGCCTCATTTTTTGCTTCATCAATTGTAATTCCAAGATATCCTAAATAACTGCAGATGGCAGCTCTTGCCTTTGCATTATTTTCTCCAAGTCCTGCTGTAAATGCAATGGCATCAACACCATTCATAGCTGCTGTATAAGCTCCAATGTATTTTGCTACTCGGTAGAAGAAAACATCTAATGTATTTTTACATAATTCATCTCCAGCTTCTACGCCAGCAATTAAATCACGGAAATCACTTGATTTCTTAGATAATCCAAGAACTCCTGATTTTTTATTTAAAACAGTCATTACATCTTCTAGGCTCAACTGTTCTTTTTCTGCAATATATTCAATAATGGCTGGATCGATATCACCACTTCTTGTTCCCATAACAAGCCCTTCAAGTGGTGTAAATCCCATACTTGTGTCCACAGATTTTCCATGATCCACCGCACAAACGCTTGCACCATTTCCAAGGTGGCATACAATAATTTTCATATCATTTACATCTTTTTCAAGAATCTCAGCAACACGATTTGATACATAGCTATGAGATGTTCCATGGAAACCATATCTACGAACTTGATATTTTTCATAATATTCATATGGAAGACCATATAAATATGCTTTTTCTGGCATTGTCTGATGGAATGCTGTATCAAAAACAGCTGTCATAGGAACACCTGGCATTAATTTTTCACAAGCACGAATTCCGATTAAGTTGGCTGGGTTATGTAACGGAGCTAACTCATTACACTCTTCAATTTGCGCTAATACTTCTTCTGTAATGACTGTGGACTGAGCGAATTTCTCTCCACCGTGTACAACACGATGTCCAACGGCTGAAATTTCATCAAGAGACTCTACTACGCCATTTTCTTTGTCTGTTAATTGCTCTAATACAAGCTCTACTGCTACTGTATGATCTGGCATAGCAACTTCTTTTTCAACTTTTACGCCTTTATTTGTCTTATGTGTTAAGACACCATCGATCCCAATTCTCTCACATAAACCTTTCGCTAAAACCTCTTCTGTCTCTGTCTCAATTAACTGATACTTCAATGATGAACTTCCACAGTTTACTACTAATACTTTCATAAATGTTCCCCTTTCAACTTAATAACATTTTAATAACATTTTCAACTTATTTTAACATTACCACACTTTAAGGATTTTGTATACAGTATTATGTACTAAAATATATCTGTTTTTGAAAGCCTTTTGTTGACAAATTGTTGTATTCTTTGACAATTAATTAACGCATTAGATATATTAGCACAATTTGTTAATTAATTAACATTTATTTTCCCATTTTTTTCTTTTCTTGCTTTTTTTTTACAAACAATCTCTCT
>DVIZ01000159.1 GCA_018710905.1 Candidatus Scybalomonas excrementigallinarum
TGTTATATTTTTTCTCTTTTTTTCACATTTTATGTTAAACTATTCACATTTTATTTGCAAAAATCTTTCCTTTTATTTCCTATTGATTCATTGCTACTCTCTATGCTCTTGCACGAACTCTAGATATTGTCTTCCTAAAATTTACAATCTCTTTTGTTCTCTTTTGCATTGATTCCTATTTTTATTTTCGTTATTTTTATCTCATTTTTTTGCATTTTTTTGTGAAATATATGACAAAAGGTTACAAAAAAAAATCTTTTATGATTTTTTTGTAACCTTTCTTATCTATTGTAAAAAAATTTATTTACACAATATGAATGTTAATCTTCTATTGACCAAAATACAATTTGTTCTTTAGTGTGTTAAAATTTCCGCACCTGTCTCTGTTACGACAATCGTATATTCCCATTGAGCTGACAATTTATGGTCTTCTGTATAAATCGTCCATCCATTGCTGTCATCACAAAATACTTCTTCTGTTCCCTCATTAATCATAGGCTCAATTGTAAATACCATACCTGGGACTAAAAGATAATCTGTCCCTGCCTTCCCCACATGACAAACATAAGGATCTTCATGGAATTGAACTCCAACTCCATGCCCACCAATTTCACGAACAACCTCATATCCATTTTCCTTGGCATGATGATAAATTGCTTCTCCTAAATCTCCAAGATGCGCATATGGTTTTACAGTAGCAAGCCCTAGTTCTAAACACTCTTTTGTAACATGCACTAAATTTTCCGCCTCTGTCGATACTTTTCCAATACAGAACATACGCGAAGCATCGGCATAATATCCATCTAAAATTGTCGTCACATCTACGTTTATAATATCGCCTTCTTTTAATACAGTATCATCTGGAATTCCATGGCATACTTGGTCATTAATCGAAGTACACACACTTTTTGGAAATCCTTCATAATTTAACGGAGCAGGAATCCCGCCATGGCTAATTGTATATTCATGCACTAATGTATTAATATCATTTGTTGTCATGCCTGCTTGAATTTTTTCTCCTACCATATCCAAAATTTCAGTATTTAAAACTCCCGCTTTTCGGATACCTTCAATTTGTTCCTTTGTTTTGATCATTTCATGAGAAGGCACTAAATGACCTTCTTGTGCATATCTTTGCAACTTATCATCAAATGCCAAATGACAACTCTTATATTTTTTTCCACTGCCACACCAGCAAGGCTCATTTCTTCCAATTTTCATAGTTTTCATTCCTTTCTTTTATTTTCCTCTCCTTAAAAAATGATTGTTTGAATTTTTTATTGTCATCACTTTTTATTAAGGAATACTCTTTATCAAGTATACTCCTAATACAAAATGGTTACAAGAATTTATTTTCTCAATATCATTCTCCCTTTTCTTACCTTGCTCATTTTCTCGTTGCTCTCGCATAAAATCATGAAAAGAGAAAAGGACAGGAAAATTTCCTGCCCTTTTTCTTTCTCTCATTTAAAATTAGTCTTCTTGTTTTGCTTTTTTAATCGCTTCTGCTAATTTTGGAACGATTACTTTTAAATCTCCAACAATACCAAGATCTGCTACTTCAAAGATCGGTGCTGTTTCATCTTTATTAATTGCTACAATGTAGTCTGCACTTTCCATACCAGCTACGTGCTGAATAGCGCCTGAAATACCACAAGCTACATATAATTCTGGGCGAACAGTTTTTCCTGTTTGACCTACCTGTTCGTCTTTTGCAATCCATCCAGCATCAACACAAGCTCTAGAGGAAGCAACTTCTCCATCTAATGCTTCTGCTAATTCTTTGATCATAGCAAAACCTTCTGCATTACCGATACCACGTCCACCAGAAACAAGTCTTTTTGCCTCTGTAATATCCACTGCTTTATGCTCAGCTTTTACAACTTCACGAATTTTTACATTCATATCAGCATCTGTAAATGTCACAGGGAATTCTACTACTTCGCCTGTTCTTGTTGCATCTTCTGCTAATGCTTTCATAACACCCGGACGAACCGTTGCCATTTGTGGACGGAAATCTGCACAAAGAATTGTTGCCATAATGTTTCCGCCAAACGCTGGACGAGTCATTCTTAATAACTTTGTTTCTTCATCGATTTCAAGTCCTGTACAGTCTGCTGTTAAACCTGTATGAACCCTTGCAGAAACACGTGGTGCTAAATCACGTCCGATAGAAGATGCTCCATAGAGCATAATTTCTGGTTCTTCGGCTTTAATCACCTCATAAATCGCTTTTGTATATGGTTCTGTTACATATTCCGCTAACATTGGATCATCTACTACGATAACTTTATCTGCACCGTGTTTAATTAATGTTTCTGCTTTTTCTTTGATTCCTGAACCTAAAAGAACTGCTACTACTTCCTGAGAAAGTGCATCTGCTAATTCTCTTGCTTTTCCAATTAACTCGATGCCGACTTTCTGGATTTCGCCATCTCTTTGCTCAGTAAATACATATACGTTTTTACTCATTGTAAAAGTTCCTCCTATTCCTAATCACAAATTAAATAATATATTTTTCTTTTAATTTTGCAACGATTGCTTCAACTGCTTCATCTGCAGAGAGATCTTTCAATACTTCACCAGCACCTTTTGCCTGTTTTGTGAAGGATTTTGCCACTCTTGTAGGTGAACCTTTTAAACCAATATTCGCAGTATCTACATAACCTTCTAAATCAGCAAGTCCCCATACTTTTACTTCTTTTTCTCTGTAAGCATCAAATACTCCACCTACAGACATATATCTTGGTTCTGCTAATTCTGCTAATGCTGTGATTAAGCAAGGAGTTTTTATTTCAATAATATGATAACGATCTTCAAATTGTCTTTGAACAACTAATGTATGTTCATCTTCTACTTCCAATTTTTCTGCATAAGAAACTTGTGGAATTCCTAAATGCTCTGCAATCTGAGGTCCTACCTGTGCAGTATCACCATCGATTGCCTGACGTCCTGTAATAATAACATCATAATCTCCAATTTTCTTTAATGCTGCAGCAATGGTAGAAGAAGTAGCCCATGTATCCGCTCCACCAAAGGCTCTATCGGATACTAAAATAGCCTCATCACATCCCATAGCTAATGCTTCTCTTAAAGCAACATCCGCTTGAGCAGGTCCCATGGATACAACAGTTACTGTACTTCCTGGGCATTTTTCTTTTAATTGTAAAGCTGCTTCGATACCCGCTTTATCATCTGGGTTAATAATACTTGGAACACCATCACGGATTAATGTATTAGTTACAGGATCCAGTCTTACTTCTGTTGTATCTGGTACCTGTTTTGCACAAACAACGATTTTCATCTTTTTTATTCTCCTTCCAAAAAACTATTTAAACATAGCGCCACTGATTACCATCTTCTGAACTTCTGTCGTTCCTTCATAGATCTCTGTAATCTTAGCATCTCTCATCATTCTTTCGATTGGATATTCTCTTGTATAACCGTATCCACCGAATAACTGTAGACATCTTCTTGTTACATCACTTGCATTATCAGCTGCAAATAATTTCGCTGCTGCTGCCAATGTTGTATAAGGTTTTCCTTCTTGTTTTCCCATAGCCGCTCTATATACTAATAATTGAGCCGCATCTGTGGAAGCTTTCATGTCTGCAAGTTCGAATGCAGTATTTTGGAATTTTGCAAGTGCACGACCGAACTGTTTTCTTTCTTTTACATATTTTACAGTTTCATCAATTGCACCTTCTGCAATACCAAGTGCCTGAGAAGCAATACCAATACGTCCTCCATCAAGTGTCTTCATAGCAATTGCGAAGCCTTTACCTTCTTTACCAAGTAAATTTTCTTTTGGTACAATACAGTTCTCCATAATTAATTCGCAAGTAGAAGAACCTCTAATACCCATTTTTCTTTCATGTTTTCCAACGGAGAATCCAGGGAAATCTCTTTCTACGATAAATGCAGAGATTCCTCTTGTTCCTTTTGATTTATCTGTCATAGCAAAAATGATGAACACATTTGCATAACCAGCATTTGTAATGAAGATTTTACTACCATTTAATACATAGTGATCTCCTTCTAATACAGCCTTTGTCTGCTGTCCTGAAGCATCCGTACCAGCACCTGGTTCTGTTAAACCGAATGCTCCAATCCATTCACCGGAACATAATTTTGGAAGATATTTTTGTTTCTGTTCTTCTGTTCCATGCTCAAAAATTGGTGCACAGCATAAAGAAGTATGAGCGGAAACAATAACACCTGTTGTACCACAAACTTTAGAAAGTTCTTCTACACACATAATGTAAGAAAGATAATCTGCTCCCTGTCCGCCATATTGTTTTGGAAATGGAATTCCTAACATTCCATATTTTGCCAATTTCTTTACTGTTTCCACTGGAAACATTTCTTTTTCGTCAACTTCTTCTGCAAGAGGTTTTACTTCATTTTCAGCGAACTCTCTATACATTTGCTGTACTAGTAAATGCTCTTTAGATAAATTAAAATCCATTTGTTTATTTCCTCCTTGTCCTAATGAACGATATTTCTAATATAAAAGGTGTGTGATAATAAAAATTGTGTGATCTTATTTGCTATAATCGTAGAATCCGATACCAGTTTTTCTTCCTAATTTACCTGCACGAACCATTGTTTTTAATAAACGAGCTGGTCTATATTTTGGATCACCTGTTTCGGAATATAATGTATTCATAATATGTAATACAGTATCATTACCAATTAAATCGGATAAAGCTAAAGGTCCCATTGGATGGTTTGCACCAAGTTTCATCGCTTTGTCAATATCTTCAACAGAAGCTAAACCTTCCTCTAATACAACAATACCTTCGTTAATCATAGGAATTAAAATTTTGTTTACAACGAATCCAGGTCCTTCTTTTACATCAATTGGATCTTTTCCAATTTCAACAGACATATTGTATACAAAATCTCTTGTTTCATCTGATGTTTCATGACCTTTAATTACTTCGACTAATTTCATAACAGTTGCTGGATTGAAGAAGTGCATACCAACTACTTTATCTGGTCTACTTGTTGCAGATGCAATTTCTGTAATAGAGATTGAAGAAGTATTTGTTGCAAAGATTGTTTCTGGTTTACAGATTTTGTCTAACTCAGCAAATACTGCTTTTTTCACTTCGATTTTTTCTACGATCGCTTCTACGATTAAATCACAATCTGCTGCTACATTAATATCAGTAGAAGTAGAAACATTTGCTAAAATAGTTGCTTTTGTTTCTTCTGTATATTTTCCTTTCGCAACTAATTTATCAATTCCTTTTTGTAATTTTGCCATAGAATTCGCAAGAATTTCTTCTGTCATATCGCGGAAAATAACCTGATGACCAGCTTTTGCCATTACATGTCCAATATCAAGACCCATCTGTCCAGCGCCAATGATTAATACTTTACTCATTTTAAATATCCTCCATTCATTCTATCCTATTTATTTGCAAATTTTTCAGGTTTTCTTTTTTCAACAAATGCTGTCATAGCCATTTTTTGATCTTCTGTAGCGAAGCAAGCACCAAATGCTTCTGCTTCAATCATAGTACCTGTATGAATATCTGTCTGCATACCTGCATTAATTGCTGCTTTTGACTGACGAACTGCCACTTGTGCATTTTTTGCAATTGCTTTTGCCATTTCAATAGCCGCATCTACAACTTCACCTTTTGGAACTACTTTACTTACAAGTCCAATTGCTAACGCTTCATCTGCTTTAATATTATTTGCTGTAAAAATTAACTCTTTTGCTTTTGACATTCCGACAATACGAGCAAGTCTTTGTGTTCCTCCAAATCCTGGAGTAATTCCAAGACCAACTTCTGGTTGACCAAAAATTGCATTTTCAGAAGCAAGTCTAATATCACAAGCACTTGCTAATTCACACCCACCGCCTAAAGCGAAGCCATTAACTGCAGCGATAACAGGTTTTGTCATATTTTCCACTTTTAAGAAAACATCATTTCCAAAACGACCAAATTGTTTTCCTTGTGCTGCATTAAAATCTTTCATCTGAGAAATATCTGCACCAGCTACAAATGCTTTTCCTGCACCTGTAATAATAGCTACATAAGCTTCTTCATTATTTTCTACTTCATCAATTGCCTTGCTTAAATCAGCAAGAACTTGGTCATTTAATGCATTTAATGATTCTGGTTTATTAATTGTAATCACTGCAATATTTTCATTTACTTCCACTAATACATTAGACATAATTTGTCCTCCTACTTCATACGTCCCTAGTCCATGAATAATAAAAAACAATCCTTATTTTTTATATTCAGCAATGTTTGAACACATGACTCATCCCGTCTTTTATTCAAACATTGCTTTATGTAACGAGAATTTTTTATGATTTATTAGAAAAATTAATTTCTTTCTACGATAACAGTTGTTCCCATTCCACCACCGATACATAAAGTAGCAAGACCGATCTTACTGTCACGTTTTTCCATTTCATGTAATAATGTAACTAAAATTCTAGCTCCAGAACAGCCGATTGGATGTCCAAGTGCAATGGCTCCACCATTTACATTTGTTTTTTCTGGATCAAATCCTAATTCATTGCAAACTGCGATAGCCTGAGCTGCAAACGCTTCATTTGCTTCAATTAAATCAAGATCATTTGCTGTTAAACCAGCTTTTTCAAGAGCTTTTTTGCAAGAAGCAATTGGTCCAAGTCCCATAACAGATGGATCCACTCCACCAGACGCATAAGAACGAATGGTTGCCATTGGTTTTGCCCCTAATTTATCAGCCATTTCTTTTGACATAACAACTAACATTGCAGCACCGTCATTGATTCCTGATGCATTACCCGCTGTTACTGTTCCGTCTTTTTTGAATGCTGGACGAAGTTTTGCAAGTTTTTCTACTGTTGTTCCAGCTTTTGGATATTCATCCGTATCTACGATAATAGGATCTCCTTTTCTTTGAGGAACTGCTACTGGTACAATTTCATCTTTAAAACGACCAGCTTCAATCGCTTTTACTGCTCTTTCTTGGCTTCTTGCAGCAAATTCATCTTGCATTTCTCTTGTGATTCCATATTGCTCTGCAACATTTTCTGCTGTAATACCCATATGATAATCATTGTAAGCGTCCCAAAGACCATCTTTAATCATGGTATCTACTAACTCTCCATGTCCCATACGAAGTCCAAATCTTGCTTTTGGAATTGCATATGGAGCACAGCTCATACTTTCTGTACCACCGCAAAGAACAATATCTGCATCTCCTGCTTTAATCATCTGTGCAGCAAGGCTTACAGAACGGAGACCAGAACCGCATACTTTATTGATTGAAAAAGCTGGAACTTCCTTTGGTACTCCTGCTTGGATAATTACTTGTCTTGCAACATTTTGTCCAAGACCAGAACTTAATACATTTCCGATAACTGCTTCATCAATAATAGCTGGATCAATCCCTGCTCTTTTAATTGCTTCGACAGCGGCAATTTTACCAAGTTCTACAGCACTTACATTTTTAAAAGCTCCACCTAAAGAACCAATCGCTGTTCTAACTGCTGATACGATTACTACATCTCTCATTTTTCTAATCTCCTTTTCTTTATCTCAATTTTTTGCAACCAAATGGTAAAAGAAGAATTCCTCACTTTCTTCTTTAGCCCTTATCAACTTATGTTGACACTTCTCATCGTCTGTAAACGATGAGAAACACGTTTCATAATGTCATATAGGAGCATAAATACTCTTGCATGACTCATTACTTTCTCGTAAATGAAAATCTTGCCATTTTCTTTTACATCATACTCTACAAACAATGGATTTTAATTTTTTCTCTTATTTCCTACTTATAGTTTGCAGAAAATTACTTGGTAAAGAATTTGTTTGCTCTCTTTTACAACCTTTCCCCACGAAACTTTATAAAATTTCACATTCTAGACAACTCTTTACACAATATTTATAAAGCAATTATCGTGCCAACTTTTAAAATGACCATTTTACGTCACTCTTGATAATAAATTAACAAAATAATTGTATTGTTTTTAG
>DVIZ01000160.1 GCA_018710905.1 Candidatus Scybalomonas excrementigallinarum
GGCTTTTTACTTTGCCTATTTATTGTATATGGACTTTCTTTATTTGTCTGGGATATTCAAGTGACAGGGGTTCATCAATATTCAAAAGAAGAGATGATTGATTATGTACAAGAAAAATATTTAACATTTGGAACGTTAAAGTCGAAGGTGAATTGTGCCAAAATGGAAGAGGATTTACGAGAACATTATGATCAGATTGCATGGATTTCTTGTGAATTAAAAGGAACTCAGCTTCGAATCCAAGTAAAAGAAACGTTAAAACAAAACGAAGATGTAAAAAATGAGATGCCATGTGATATTGTAGCGAGAAAAGCTGGAATTATTAAGAGTATTATTACGAGAAATGGAACGCCGATGGTAAAAGAAGAACAACAAGTGAAAAAAGGGGAAGTATTAATTTCTGGAACGATTCACATCTATGATGACACGAATACGTTATTAGAATCGGAATTATTGCCTGCACAAGGGGATATTATGGCACAGACCGTATATGCTTATGAAGATTCCTTTACCATGAGCTATTATGAAAAAGAGTATACAGGAAATAAAAAAACATATTATGGCATAGAATTATTAGGAAAGAGCTATATTCCTTATACTCCAAAAGATAGTTATCAATCAAAAGATCAGTATGAAGAATGGATTCCTATTCGGGTTGGGCATACGTATTCCTTACCAATCGCTTTTACTCGTTATACGAGAAAAGAGTTTAAACCAGTACGAAAACAGTATACGAAAGAAACGGCAAATAAGCGAGCAAAAGAACGATTACAAAAATTTATTGAAGGATTATCAGAAAAAGGGGTAGAAATAGTGAAAAATAATGTTACAATAGTGGTAGATGGTGAATCATGCCGAGCAGAAGGAACGATTACGGTAATCGAATCGATTGGTAAAATTCTCCAAATTCGTAATAACAGCGGAGGGACAACAGAGTGAGTGTCATAACAGAAGAAATTATAATTCCAGCATCTCATGCTGCCAATATTTTTGGCCAATTTGATGCATACATGAAAAAAATAGAGAGAACATTGCATGTAGAAATTACACTTCGTGATGATCTTGTAAAAGTGACAGGAGAAAAGGGGCAAGTAGCTCGTGCAAGTCAAGTGATTGAAAAATTAACGGCATTAGCCGATCGTGGAAATCAGATTACAGAACAAAATGTAGATTATGCACTATCGTTATCCTTTGAAAATCGTGTGAACGATATTGTGGAAATTGATAAGGATATTATTTGCCATACGATTAATGGAAAACCAATTAAGCCAAAGACCGTTGGTCAACAAAACTATGTAAAAAGTATTAAAGATAATATGATTGTCTTTGGTTGTGGTCCTGCGGGAACTGGTAAGACTTACTTAGCTATGGCTATGGCCATTACTGCGTTTAAAAACAACGAAGTAAACCGTATTATTTTAACGAGACCTGCCATTGAAGCCGGAGAAAAGCTAGGATTTTTACCAGGAGATTTGCAAAGTAAGGTGGATCCTTACTTAAGACCTCTTTACGATGCCCTTTATGAAATTATGGGAGCAGAAACATTCCAAAGAAATATGGAAAAAGGGTTGATTGAAGTCGCTCCTCTTGCTTATATGCGTGGACGTACTCTCGATAATTCCTATATTGTATTAGATGAAGCACAAAATACGACGCCAGCCCAGATGAAAATGTTTTTAACTCGTATTGGATTCGGATCAAAAGCATTGATTACAGGGGATTTAAGCCAAAAAGATTTAGCAAAAGATCAAAAATCAGGACTGGATGAGGCGATTAAAGTTCTTGGAAATATTGATGGAATTAGCATTTGTCATTTAACAAATAAAGACGTGGTGCGCCATCCATTAGTACAAAAAATTGTAACGGCTTATGATCAATATGAAGCAAAGCAGGCAAGAAGAAGTGAGAGAAGAAAACAAAAATAAATAGAAGGAAAAGTCACATTAGGAGGAAACAAAGTGAGTGTTTATATTGAAAAAGAAGTAGAGGCACATTGGGATTTAGATTATGAAAAGATTATTTCTGATATTGTAAAAGAGTCATTAGACTATATCGAATGTCCTTATGAAGCGGAAGTAAATGTAGTCATTACTGATAATGAAGGGATTCATCAAGTAAACCAAGAATTTCGTCAGATCGATCGTCCAACGGATGTTTTATCGTTTCCATTTATTGATTATGAAAAAGAGGGGGATTTTTCCATTATCGATGAAGAAGAGGCGGAAGACTATTTTAATTTGGAAACAGGCGAACTCATGCTTGGAGATATTATGATCTCGATGGATAAAGTAAAAGAGCAAGCAAAAAGTTATGGACATTCCGAGAAAAGAGAACTTGCGTTTTTAGTTGCCCATAGTATGCTACATCTTTTTGGATTCGATCATATGGAAGAAGAAGAAAGAATACGAATGGAACAAAAACAAGAGGAGATACTAAGAAGGAAAGGATATACAAGAGAGGTATAGTTTTAACGGAGGGGCTTAAGATGAGGCGACAAAAATTAATGAAAACGATGGGAATCCTTTTTGTTTTCATGATGGTATTGGGTGGTTGCAAGAAAACAGAAACAGGAAAAGAGCCAATAAGTACAGAACAAGAACAGATAACAACAAAAGAAGAAAGTACGACAGAAAATTCACATCAAGGAGAGGTAAGAAGTCGTCTGTCTGGAAAATGGGTAAAAGAAGAGATTGCAAGTCGGCGTCCGATTGCGGTGATGTATAATAATATTAAGCAGGCACAGCCACAGTCGGGGATTGCAAAGGCTGATATTGTTTACGAATGTCTTGTAGAAGGTGGAATTACTCGTTTAATGGCATTATTTGAGCAGTATGATGATTTAGAGAAAATAGGTTCTGTCCGCAGTGCAAGACATTATTATGTAGAAATCGCAGAAGAATACGATGCAATTTTTGCCCATTATGGGCAGACAAAGTATGCCGTGGAAGAAATACAAAAGAGGCAAACGGACACGTTAAGTGGTTTAAGCAGTTTTGGAGATAGCATTTATTATCGGGATAGTAGTAGGAAAGCGCCACATAACGCTTATACAAGCACCAATGGGATATTAAATGGAATCCAAGGTCAAAATATTCGACTAGAATATGAAGAAGGACAAGAACCCCATTTTTCTTTTTATGAAAAAAATACAGACATAAAAGGAGAAAGTGCAAAGGAAATAAAACTTTCTTATTCCACCTATTCTTCTCCTTATTTTCAATACAATGAAAAACAAAAAGAATATGAAAGATTCCAATACGATCAACCACAAATCGATGATCAAACAGGAAAACAATTGCAATATAAAAATGTGCTCGTCCAATTTGTAAAAGAATGGGATATCGATCACAATGGATATCAGACAATGGATCTTGTCTCTTCTGGAGAAGGCTATTATGCCACATTAGGAACGTATATTCCAATTACTTGGGAAAAGACATCCTCGGATGGTGTAACCCGTTATTATGATGAAACGGGACAAGAGTTACGATTGAATTCTGGAAAGACATGGATTAGTGTGTTTCCTGAAAATAAAAAAAGTAATGTGATATTTGAATAAGAAA
>DVIZ01000161.1 GCA_018710905.1 Candidatus Scybalomonas excrementigallinarum
ATCGTTAATAGATACAAAGGTGTCTTTGGTAATAAAAGTTTTATGGAAACTCATTAGTCTTATATACTTTCGAGTATATTTGGAAGTGAATGTACATAAGAACCCAACGGCTTTAGCCGTTGGAGTGTCAGATGCCTCTGTCCTTTTTTGTAGGAAAGGGAAAAAGAATAGAAAGATCTAAACTTCCGTTACAATGACCCCTTTCTGTTCCACTTGCAACTGATGACAAGTAACAGAGCAAGTCTTTAAAATATCTTTTTCGATGGAGTCTAAAGTCTCTTTGTTATCACTAATAACGAGCATAGTAGATCCGCTTCCACTAATGAGCAAAGCTAATGCGTTATGAGCCTTGCATAAGGCGAAAAGAGGCTCATACTCTGGAATCAATTGTTTACGGTATGGTTCATGAAGGCGATCTCCAGCAGAAGATCGAATAAGGGCAGTATTTCCTGTTTCTAGGCCTTTTAAAAAGGCGGCACAATGCCCGATATTAAAAACGGCGTCTTGATAAGAAAGTTCCTTTGGAAGAATCGCCCTAGCGTCATGAGTGGAAACCGTTGTTTCTGGAACGACAGCCATAAAGTGAAGGGATTCATGAACCTGATAAGGAACCATAATTGGATGCTCGTCACTCATATAGGATAACGTTAATCCACCAAAAATAGCAGGGCCTACGTTATCAGGGTGTCCTTCCATATCTGTACAAATAGCGAATAGTTCTTCTTTTGAAAGAGGAAAACCAGCTAAGGCGTTGGCACCAAATGCTCCAGCCACGATGCAGACAGCACTGCTTCCTAACCCTCTTTGAAGAGGAATTTCACAGTCAATAATAATCTCCACACCAGAAATTGATTTTCCAATGAAATTCATTGTCCTTTCAAATGCGAGATAAACAAGGTTGTCTTTTGTACAATAGGCAGGCTCACATCCTTTGATGATAACGTCGTTAGGAAGAGAGCGAAATGTGAAATTACCGCGTAAAGAGAGTGCGAGTCCAAGGCAATCAAAACCAGCTCCCACGTTGGCACTTGTTGCGGGTACACTTACAAGAAACATAGCGAAGTTCTCCTTTCTCAATAATAATTCGTTAAAAAATAATATTCTTTTATAGGAAACGTGTTTCTTAGCGTTTCATAAAAAGTTCTTTTGTTTTTTCTAGCACATAGGAATCCATATCTTCTTTTGAAATAACGGTATTATGAAGGATTGGTTTTTCCTTTAATTCACTTAAATTCTTTGGAATCTCAGTATTTGTTTTCTCTGATAATAATTCCATTAACGCAAATTCATCTGCTTCTGGAAGAGTGCCTGTAATCGCTTCATACACTTGCCCGCAGAATTTGTAAGGGCTTGCAGTAGAAAGGAGAACACAAGGGCGTTGCTCTTTCTCTTCTTGTTGGTATTGTTTCATAACATGATAGCCAACGGCTGTATGAGGATCTAATACATAATTTTGTTCTTCATATACCGTATGAATTTCTTGTTTACATTGTTCATCCGTACAATATCCTGCGTAGAAAGTCTCTTTTAATTTCGCAAGAAGAGAAGGTTTAATTGTGTAATGTCCGTTTTCCTGTAGAGAGTCCATCAATTCTTTTGTATAAACATCATCATTTCCGCTCATATAATAAAGGAGACGTTCTAAGTTACTAGAAATTAAAATATCCATGGATGGAGAAAGTGTTTTATGAAATGGACGACGGCGATCGTAAGTTCCTGTTGTGAAGAAATCGGTTAAAACATTATTGGCATTGGAAGCTACGATTAATTTGTGAACAGGCAGTCCTAATAATTTGGCATAATATCCTGCTAATATATCGCCAAAGTTTCCAGTTGGAACACAAAAATCAATTTCATCTCCAAGGGCAATTTTTCCTCTTTTTACTAATTGGAAATAAGAGTAGAAATAGTATACAGCCTGTGGTGCTAAACGTCCGATATTAATGGAGTTGGCACTGGAGAAAAGAATATTTTTCTCATCACAAAGGGCTTGCAATGATGGAGAATGAAACAGTTCTTTTACTTTGGATTGTGCATCGTCAAAATTACCAATAAGAGCGCAAACAGAAGTGTTAGAACCTTCTTGTGTCTCCATTTGAAGTCTTTGAATCGCACTAGTACCATCTTTTGGATAGAAAACTAAGATGCCAGTTCTTGGGACATCTTGGAATCCACAAAGAGCCGCTTTTCCAGTGTCACCGCTTGTTGCGGCTAAAATCATAACCTGTTTGTCTCCTTGGTTTTTTAAGGCAAGTGACATAAGCTGTGGCAACATCTGTAAGGCAACATCTTTAAATGCAGAAGTTGGTCCATGGAAAAGCTCCAATAAAAAATTTTTATCCTCATCGATGGAGACAACGGGTGTTACTTCTTTACTAGAAAAGGAGTTATGATAGGCATGAAAGACAGCGGTTTCTAATTCGTTGGTTGTAAAACCAGGAAGAAGGGCAGATAAAATAATTGGTGCCATTTCTTCATAAGTCATAGGAAGTAAGTCATTTAAATTAAGAACCGTATGTCCCAGTTTATCTGTTACATAGAGTCCTCCATCAGGGGCTAATCCTTGTAAAATAGCGTCTTTTACGGAAGTATGTAATGTTTTATTTCTTGTGCTGTTAAAATAATTTTTCATAATCTCACCTTTTTCTCCTTGCATTATAATAAATACCATGATACAATGTCCGCAATATAAATACAAGTGTTTTTTGAAAAACAACAAAAATTTATTGTGGTAAAGAGGTAACCAATTTCAGTGAAAAAGGTTATAAATACAACAAATTTTATCCATTCAAAACATTCAGAAAAAAATAATGAAATTAAAAAGACTAGGAAGGAATCTGGATAAGGATGAAAAAATATCGCAAAAATATATAAAGATTATGTTAAAATCTGTATTTATGCTATAATGAGTAATATTAACGAAATTCATCGGAAGGGAGACAAAAAGAATGAGAGTAGCTATTTTAGGATATGGAACAATTGGAAGAGGCGTATATGAGATTATTAGTCAAAAAGCAACTACATATACATCTAGAATGTCAGTTTCATATATATGGATTCGAAAAGGAAAAGAAAAAGTTCTTCCAGAAATGTGCGATGATTTCAATAAGATTTTAGCGGACAAAGAAGTGGAAGTTGTTGTAGAAGTATTAGGGGGATTAGAACCTGCTAGAACAATGATTCTTGAAGCATTAAGAGCCAAAAAGCACGTGGTAACCGCCAATAAGAAAGTAGTAGCAGCACATTTACAAGAATTTCTTCAAGTGGCAAAAGAAAATGAAGTACAGTTTTTATTCGAGGCATCAACAGGAGGAGGAATCCCATGGATTCGTTCTGTAGAAAAAGTGAAACGAATTGATGAAGTATCTGATTTTCATGGAATTTTTAATGGTACAACTAACTATATTTTAGATCGTATGTATAAAGAAGGTGCTGAGTTTGATGAAGTATTAAAACAAGCACAACAACTTGGATATGCAGAGCATGATCCATCTGCTGATATCGACGGAATTGATATTGGAAATAAATTGCAGATCACAGCTTCCCTTGCCTATGATTGTATCGCACCGAGTGATTTCCCGATTTTTGGAATCCGAACGATTACAAAGTTAGACATTGACTTTTTTAAGAGAAAAGGCAAAGTAGTGAAATTAATTGGAGAGGCGAAAAGACAAGAAGGTGTCGTAAGTTGCTGTGTGGAACCAGTAGTTTTTTCAAAACATTCTATGGAAGCTAGTGTTCCAGATAACTTTAATTTAGGAAGTGTTACAGGAACGACAATCGGAGAGTTAAAGTTTTATGGACAAGGGGCAGGAATGTTGCCAACAGCCAACGCTATTGTACAAGATATGATTGATATTATGGAAGGAGAAGAAGAAACGGCGTTTGACTTCTCAAAACAAGTAAAATTCCAGTATGATAAAGTGAAAAAAGATTATATGCTTCGTACAGTAGTTGGAGAAGCAAAAGTAAGAGAAGTATTTGGAGAACATACAAAACTGCCAGAGGTATTTGAAGGAATGGTTTATTATCCAATTAAAGATATTAGTACAGGACAGTTGCATGAAGGAGTAGAACGATTACAAAAAGAAGATAGAGGTCTTTTTGTTGCCCGAATAAATCAAGAAGGATAAAAGAGAATTTGCTTGTATACAAGATAGGGAAGTCCCCTTGACTTTTCTATTGAAAAGTGTATAATCTTCAATTAGAAGCTAAGTTTATCACAATAAATTAGTAATATACAAGTAAAACATATCGGAGGTATCGAATTATGAACCAAGTATCTGAACAGATTGCAAAATTAGGTGTTGTTCCAGTTGTTGTATTAAATCATGCAGAAGATGCAAAACCTCTTGCGGATGCTTTATGTGAAGGTGGACTTCCATGTGCAGAAGTAACATTTAGAACAGAAGCAGCAGAAGAATCTATTCGTATTATGACAGAAGCTCATCCAGAAATGTTCGTTGGAGCTGGTACTGTATTAACAATCGAACAGGTAGATCGTGCAGTAAATGCAGGTGCAAAATTTATCGTAAGCCCTGGATTTGATCCAGAAATCGTGGACTACTGTCTTGAAAAAGACATTCCTGTTTATCCAGGATGTATTACACCATCTGAAGTAGCACAGGCTGTAAAAAGAGGATTAGAAGTAATTAAATTCTTCCCTGCAGAACAGTTCGGTGGTGTTGCTACAATTAAAGCATTAGCTGCTCCTTATACAAACGTGAAATTTATGCCAACAGGTGGTGTAAACGCTAACAATTTAGAATCTTATTTAGGATTTAATAAGATTGTTGCTTGTGGCGGTAGCTGGATGGTAAAAGGAGATCTTGTAGAAGCCAAAAAATTCGATGAAATCAAAGCGTTAACAAAAGAAGCTGTAGAACGCGTTGCTGAAATTCGTTCTAAATAATTTGTATAATTTGTGTGGAAGGCATAAGTCAAGCAGAAATGCTTGTATTTCTATTTTCCACCGTTAGCGATAAAGCTCCTAAGTAAAATAAATATAGATTTAAAGAAATGGCAGTGGTTTTCGAAGGAAAACCGCTGCCATTTTTTATTCTATAGGAAATTCCTCGCAAGCGAGTGTCATCCTATAGAATAAAAAAGCACTACGTGCGAGCGATGCATGAGAAGTTATGATTTGGACAATTCCTCGTTAGGAGAATAGCCAAATACTTTTTTATAATTTCGATAAAAGGTAGAGTATTCAGGGAAACCAGCTTGTAGGGCTGCTGTTGTAGCAGGGACATTGGATTGAATCAGACCTTTTGCAATGGAAAGTCTTTTGTGCAAAATATAGTTGGCCACGGTAGTCCCTGTCATTTTACGAAAGATCTTTGTTAAATAGTTTTTACTCATAAAGAACTTCTTTGCAATTTCCTCTACATAGAGAGTTTCTGTCAAATGATCGTTAATATAATTTAAAATTTCTTTTGCAATCGGATCGATTTCTTCTCCACTGATACCAGAAGCTGATATTGCATTTAGTTGCGTTAATATGGAGATTAGTCGTGACCGAATTGCAATATTTAAGAGCCAACTATCTAAAATTTGGCAGTCATCGATGGCTTCCATATAGTGATCAAGATGAAAACGATCGGCATTACAGAACATAACATTGTCTTTGGAAAAGGGGAGTAAAAGCAGTTGTTCTTCATCGTCATTTAATAGATCAGGATAAAAGTGGATCTGATAACGAATATAAGGGCGATCGGATAGGGTATAAAGGCCATGAAATTTATGAGGGGCAATGAGCAAGACACTGTTTTTAGGAGGCCTAAATTCCATACCTTCCATAAGAAATACAACATCACCATCTAGTATATAATTGATCTCATATTGGTCGTGGCAATGAAGTTCATATTGAAGTCCATTTTCGGTACTATATTTCTTCTCATATTTAATATAATCAGCTAGAAATTTTTCATGTTTTTTCAATTTTTATTCTCCTTTCTTTTTATTAAAAATCGTACTATGCAAACAATAATAATTTAATATTATATAGCATAACAAATTCATGACCGAAATGCAAACTATTAAAATCGAACTACAATGTATTTTTCCTAGAAATTTGTTAGAATAGTATATGTCAACAGCGAGACAACAAAACATTCAAAACCAGATGTTCCAATAGAAAAAATGAATGGTTGTTGTTTCGAGGAAGACAAATGTGAAAGAAAGAAACCATATAAATATAGAAGATTAGTAAAGAAAGGAAGAGACAACTATGTTAGAAATTAATGCAGTAGAAATGTTAGGATTCGTATTATATAGAAAAAGTTTATCTAAAAAAAGATTTTTAGAAGTATTAAATAAGTTATCATAATAAATTTGTTTTTACTCGAAGGCAAACTTTTTATTAGAATCTGTGAAAGAGTTTGTCATCGATTAAAATATATAATTCAGAAAGAAAAGACATAATAACATAATAAACCCCTCCATAACTGGCATCGTCCCTCTACGATGCCAGTTTTTTTATTTACTCATTTATAGATTGGGATTTCTTGTTATTTTATTAACAAAAATTTGTCATAGTACACAAAAATGGCACCTTATTTTTGTGCAAAAGAGGAAAAATATTTTTGTATGATTGACACTTGTATACAGGTGGAGTATAGTGAAAAATGAGGAAAACGAATAAAAAGGAGAAATAAAAATGTTATATTCTATTGGAACAGAATCTCGTATCGTTATGGATTTAAGTGGTGTATGGGATTTTAAATTGGATACAGGAAAAGGATTTGATGAGCAGTGGTATACAAGAAAGTTAGAAGATGCAATGACAATGCCAGTGCCAGCATCTTATAATGATTTAAAAGAAGGAATTCATTTCCGCGATCATTATGGATGGGTATTTTATCAGAGAAAAATTGCAGTACCTGCTTTTGCTAGAACACAAAGAGTTATGCTTCGCATGGACGCAGTAACTCATCATGCAAGAGTTTACTTAAATGGAGAACTTCTTTGCGACCATAAAGGAGGATTCCTTCCATTTGAAGTTGAAATTACAGATAAAGTAACAGGAAAAGATGATTTACTCACAATCGCAGTAGATAACGTGATCGATTATACAACTCTTCCAGTTGGAGGAAAGGGAAATATTCTCGGAGGAGATATGGGAATGGCTGATACAGCAGACGCTCCTGCAAGACCTCAGAATAATCCAAACTTTGACTTCTTTAACTACTGTGGAATCACACGCCCAGTTAAAATTTATACAACACCAAAGGAATATATTGCAGATATTACTCTTGTTCCAGAAGTAAACGGAACGGATGCAAACATTATCTATTCTGTTGATACCGTTGGCGAAGGCGAATGTATCGTAGAAATGTTTGATAAAGAAGGAAATTTAGTTGCAAAAAGCGAAGGAACAAGTGGCGTATTAAAAGTAGAAAATGTTCGTTTATGGCAACCATTAAATGCATATCTTTACGATGTGAAAGTAACATTTAAAGATGATGTCTATACACTTCCATATGGTGTTCGTACTGTTCGTGTTGATGGACATCGTTTCTTAATTAACGAAAAACCATTTTATTTTAAAGGATACGGAAAACACGAAGATACATTCCCAAATGGACGTGGAATCAATCTTCCAATGAATACAAAAGATATTTCTCTTATGAAATGGCAGGGAGCAAACAGTTTCCGTACAAGCCATTATCCATACAGTGAAGAAATGATGCGTCTTTGTGACGAAGAAGGTATTGTTGTTATCGATGAAACAACAGCAGTTGGTGTTAACTTAGAGTTTGGTGGCGGAGCTAACTTCAATGGACAAAAAATCTCCACTTTTGATAAAGAACACGGAGTACAGACACAAGAACATCATAAAGATGTTATTCGTGAATTAATTGCAAGAGATAAAAACCATGCTTGTGTTGTTATGTGGAGCATTGCAAATGAACCAGATTCAGCAGGAGAAGGTGCGTATGATTATTTCAAACCACTTTATGACTTAGCAAGAGAGTTAGACCCACAAAAACGTCCTTGTACTTTAGTAAGTGTTCAGCTCGCACCACCAGAAAAAGACTGTACAAGAGAATTAAGCGATGTTATTTGCTTAAACCGTTATTTCGGTTGGTATACACAGACTGCAGATTTAGAAAGAGGAGAATCTGCTCTTCGCAAAGAGTTAGAAATCTGGAAAGAACTTGGAAAACCAGTTGTATTTACAGAGTATGGTGCTGACACCGTTATGGGACTTCATGATACAACACCAGTTCTTTACACAGAAGAATATCAAGTAGAATACTATGAAATGTATCATAAAGTATTTGATGAATATGATATCGTAGTTGGTGAGCAGGTATGGAACTTTGCAGACTTTGCTACAAGCCAAGGATTACTCCGTGTGCAAGGAAATAAAAAAGGTCTGTTTACAAGAGATAGAAAACCAAAATTAGCCGCTCATTACTTTAAACATAGATGGACACAGATTCCAGATTTTGATTACAAAAAATAATAAGAAATAAAGAATAAGTAATAAGTAATGGATCATAAGAAAAAGACTGGGCGCTCAATAAAACAAGAGATGTTTTAGGACGTGCAGTCTTTTTCATAGTTTATGCAAAGGCAATGAACTATAGGAGAGCATTTATGCTCGCGTATGGTGATTGCATGCGAATGTGAGAAGTTCGCAAAGTGTGCTTTTTATTAGTGATACGAAAACAAAAAAATTTGATGGTTAAAATATGCTTATGTTTATGATAGGAAAAGAACATGAGTAGAAGCGATGTTCTAATAACAGGAGGGAAAAAATGGCTTCAGAAGTAATATTATTTGGAGAACCTATGGCTTTATTTGCAGCAAAAGAAGAGGGGAGTCTTGCAGAGGCGACACAATTTACAAGATTATTAGCAGGAGCAGAAGTGAATGTAGCAGTTGGTCTTACAAGACTTGGATATGATGTTATGTACGCTACAAGACTTGGCATGGATCCATTCGGTGATTATATTGAGAAAAAATTAGAAGAAGAAGGAATTCATACAAATATTATAAGAGATAAAGAAAGACCAACAGGATTCCAATGGAAAAACCATGTAAGAGAAGGAGATCCAGCGGTTTACTATTTAAGAAAGAACAGTGCTGCTTCTTGTATTACAGAGGATGATGTAAATTCCATCGATTTTCATGGAGCAAAACTTCTTCATATTACAGGAATTTTACCAGCCCTTTCTTTAAACAGTCGAAATGCAGTATATCGTATTATTGAAAAAGCGAGAGAGTGCAATTTAACCGTTTCTTTTGATCCAAATTTACGAGAAAGTCTTTGGGAAAGCAAAAGCGCTATGATTCGTACGATTAATGACCTTGCATCAAAGGCGGATATTGTGCTTCCGGGGATTGGAGAAGGAAAAATTTTAATGGGAAGCGAAGATCCAGAAGAAATTGCAAATTATTATTTAGGACTTGGTGCAAAAACAGTTGTAGTAAAACTCGGTGCAAAAGGTGCTTATGTAAAAAATGAAACAGAAGAAGGATACTTTGATGGATATCCAGTAAAAGAAGTTGTAGATACGGTTGGTGCTGGAGATGGATTTGCTGTTGGTGTGTTAAGTGCTTACTTAGAAGGTGGAGATATAAGAGAAATGGCGGATCGTGGAAATGCCATTGGTTCTATGCAAGTTATGGTAAGCAGTGATAACGAAGATTTACCAACGAGAGAAGAATTAGCAAGATTTCGTGAGCAAGGACATCGCTAAGAGATAATAAAAAAAGATGGAATCAACGATTTTAGTCGATTCCATCTTTTTTTGCTTACTGATTGACGGGAATCTTTTTTTAAATTATTATATTTTTAGAAGTTGAAAGGGAGTTGTAAAATAGAATAAGGAGAAAAGATGAAATATCGTTATAGAAGCAAAAGTAAGGAAAAAAACAAAGGATTTACTTTAGTAGAATTAATTATTGTAGTGGCTATTTTAGCAATTTTAGTTGGACTTTTAGCGCCACAATATGTAAAATATGTGGAAAAATCAAGAAAATCCACAGATGTTAATAATTTGGAGCGGTTAGTAAATGCAGTACAAATTGCTGTCTCAGATTCGGATTATCATATAGCTTCTGGGGTGTATTCGATTGCGATTATGCCAGATTACACAAGAGTTTATATAAAAGACTATGGTGATGAGGCCTCAGTTGAGAATATGAAAAAGCTAATAGCAGCATTAAAAGAATATACGGGATATACCTTTACTAAAAATAACGAGTCTGAATATATTTGTAAAGATATAACATTAAAATCAAAGAGATGGGAATCAAGTCTTTATGGAGATATTTATCCAATGATTATTGCATATTTACAGGTTGATAAGAATTCTAAAATTACGATCACCTACGATCCAACGGATTTAAAAGACTTGGTAAGCACAAAATAATGAGAAATAGGTTGTCAATAGTTTATCGAGAAACGAGAAGATAAACGATATGAAAAGATAAAATTATAAAAAATAGTCTTATAAGAATTGTTTTATAGGAATGATTCTTATAAGACTATTTTTATTTCATAGGAAATACCTTGTTATATTAATTTGTAAAAGTACCATTTCCCATGAAATAAAAAAGAACTACTTAGTTATCTGCCTCTTTAAAGTATTTTGCATTTTTCAAAAGAATATCTGCGTTTGTAGAAAATCCACTATTTAAATGAGTAGAAACTAAAGAAGATAATGTATTAAGATCTTTTGCTGCGATAGCATCTACCATAAGACAATGTTGCTTATAAAGGGAAGGGAGCATATTGTTTTCACTCCAATTAATCAAAGTGCGGAATCGTTCATAATGGGTATTGTATAAATTCATAAATTTCCAAATGCTACTTTTCCCTGCTAAGTTAAAAAGAGTGGAATGAAAGTCATTGTCCATTTTTAGAAATTGTGTTCCAAGAGCGTTATGTTCTTCGGGAGAGAGTGGAGATGTATGAGAAATTAATTCTTCTTGTTCTTTTAGTAACAGACGGATTTTTAAGATCTGAGATTGAGTACAAGTATTGGCAAGAATTTTTAGAACTGTTCCTTCTAAAGACTCTCTCATAAAAATCATATCGGATACTTTATTGAGATCGATATAGGATACAAATGTTCCAATATGAGGTCGTACTTCTAATAAATCTTCACTTTCTAATGCTTTAAAAGCATCTCTAACAGGTGTTCTTGAAACATTATATTTTGTTGCTGTTTCTGTTTCACTAATGGCACTACCAGGGGGTAAAATTAGATGCAGAATATCATCTTTTAAAGACTGATAGACGATTTGGGAGGTAGTGCGTTTTAAGTAAGGGAGTTTTCCTTTCGAGTCTGTCAGTTCCTTACTGTGTTTAATTTCACTCATATTCATTACCAGTTTTACCTTTCTTACTTTTCAAATATTCATTTATAAACCAAATGTTGGACTATATAAATTATAACATATTTAATGTATAAATTGTAGAAAAAAAGAAATAATATAACAAGAAATACAAGAAAAAATGTTAAGCCATCTCTTTAAGGAAAGAAAGTCAAAGATGATTGTATACAAATAAGCAGAAAAAATAAAAAGAAAGAGGGAAGATTGACAAAAATAAAACTATATCTGAAAAAAGAAAAAGACGATATAAATGCTTGTATACATGAATTGTAATCGAGAAAATGGAAAAAGAATGGTATGTTTACTGTGAAAATGCATAAAAAAATAGGTCGAAAACTGTGAAAAAATTACGAAAAAAAAGAACAGTGTTGACTACTTGTATACAAGTGGTGTATAGTTTATCATATAAGCAACAAACGTTGTCTTTTCTTTCACAAAATATGTGCTTCATAATCACAGGAAAAAGAATGGAGGAGAAAGTAATTATGAGTACAAAAACAAGTACAAGACCTTTCGGTATCAGAGATAAGTTCGGATACATGATGGGTGACGTTGCGAATGACTTTATGTTTATCTTCGCAAGTAGTTATTTAATGGTATTTTATACTAAAGTATTAGGTGTAAGTGCCGCACTTGTTGGAACTTTATTTATGGTTTCAAGAGTTATTGATGCTTTTACAGATATCGGTATGGGTGTTATCGTCGATAGTGTAAAGCCAGCAAAAGATGGACGTTTCCGTTCTTGGATTCGTCGTATGTGTGTACCAGTTGCGTTAGCCAGCTTTTTGATGTATCAATCAAGCCTTGCTGATGCTTCTATGACTGTAAAAGTTGTTTATATGTTTGTAACATATATTCTTTGGGGATCTATTTGCTACACAAGTATCAACATCCCTTACGGTTCTATGGCAGCTTCTATTTCAGCTGATCCAAAGGACAGAGCGCAGTTATCTACATGGCGTTCTGTAGGTGCACAGCTTGCATCAACAGCTATTAACGTAGCAGTACCAATGCTTGTCTATCATGCAAATGCAGATGGTAAGCAAGTTGTTAACAAAGGAATGTTCCCAAAAATCGCGGGAGTTTTCGCAATCTTATCAATTATTTGTTATATCATTTGTTATAAATGTACAACAGAACGTATTCAGATTGCTCCAAAGAAAAAAGAAGCAGGAGAACAAAAAACAAATCTTGTAAAAACTCTTTTCTCAAGCCGTGCTTTAATCGCTTTAATTTTAGCAGCAATTTGTTTAGTATTCGCTACAATTTTAGCAAATAGTTTAAATGCATACTTATACTCTGAATACTTCAATAATCCAGGAGCATTATCAACATACAACTCATTAATGTTAGTTGTAACACTTGGACTTTCACCATTTATCGTACTTCTTTCTATGAAATTTGGTAAGAAAGAAACAGCGGTTGTAGGTACATTATTTACAGGTATCGTATATATCGTATTATGTATTTTACGCGTTAAAAATCCATGGATGTATGTTGGAATCACTTTCGTAGGTACTTTTGGATATATGTACTTCCAGATGGCAGTATGGGCGTTCTTAACAGACGTTCTTGATGACAGTGAAGTTCGTACACATAAACGTGATGACGGTGCTATTTACGGAGTATACTCTTTCGCAAGAAAGCTTGGCCAGGCATTAGCTGGTGGTTTAGGTGGATTCGCTTTAACAGCAATCGGCTATATTGAAACAGCAGATGTGCAGACAGAAGCAGTTCTTAATAAATTATACTCTGTAACAACATTAGGTCAGGGTATCGGATTTATCTTAGTTGCACTTATTTTATTATTTATCTATCCATTAAGTAAAAAGAAAATTAGTGAGAATACAAAGATTTTAGAAGAACGTCGTGCAAACGCGAACTAATCGAATAGACATAAAATAATGACATTGCCGCCCTTTTAAAATGCGACAACACCGTGTGGTTGTGGAAAAGGGTGGCAGTGTTAATGTCGTATTAACAGAAATTTGAGAAATTTCTGTCAGATTTTAAAACTTCACATAAGAAATGAGATTCAAGTAAAAACTTGGATCTGATTTGTTATCTGTGAAGAAGAAAGGAACCTTTCTTTTTATCATTAGATAAGAGTGTTGAAACTTTAGGTTATGTAAAATTATGTAAAATTAAGTTTAAGAAGGAGAAAATATGAGCGAAATGAAATTATCTTTCCGTTGGTACGGAGAAGACGACAAAGTTACATTAGAAAATATTAGACAAATTCCAGGAATGCATTCCATCGTAACAGCAGTATACGATGTACCAGTTGGAGAAGTATGGCCAGAAGAATCTATCTCCAGATTAAAAAATTTAGTAGAATCTAACGGACTTCACTTTGATGTAATTGAAAGTATTCCAGTACATGAAGATATCAAACTTGGAAAACCTTCAAGAGACCGTTACATCGAAAACTACTGTGAAAACATCAGAAGAGTAGCAAAAGCAGGTGTAAAATGTATTTGCTATAACTTCATGCCAGTATTTGACTGGACAAGAACACAGCTTGACCATAAATTAGAAGATGGTTCTACAACACTTGTATACTATCAGGAACAAGTAGACGCTGTTAACCCATTACAAAGCGACAGCGACTTAACACTTCCAGGATGGGATTCTAGCTACTCAAGAGAAGAATTAAAAGATATCGTAGCAGAATACAACAACATGACAGAAGATGATTTATGGAACAACTTACAGTATTTCCTTGAAAGAATCATCCCTGTTGCAGCAGAATGTGATGTAAACATGGCAATCCATGAAGACGATCCATGTTGGAGCATCTTTGGTCTTCCAAGAATCATCACTTGTGAAGAAAACTTAGATCGTTTCTTAAAATTAGTAGATGACAAACACAACGGAATCACACTTTGTGCAGGTTCTCTTGGATGTTCTAACCAAAACGACGTAGCAGAAATGGCAGCAAAATATGCAGCTATGGGAAGAATCCACTTCGTACACATGAGAAATGTTAAAATCTTAGAAAACGGATTCGAAGAAAGCGCACATCTTTCTAAATGCGGAAGCCTTGACATGTATGAAATTACAAAAGCATTACATGACAATGGATTTACTGGATACATTCGTCCAGACCACGGAAGAATGATCTGGGGAGAAACAGGACGTGCAGGATATGGTCTTTATGACCGTGCTCTTGGAGCAACTTATATCAATGGTCTTTGGGAAGCAGTTGAAAAAAGCGCAAAAGACAGAAATAAATAAGAAAATGTTGAGGAAACGTGAAAAGCTTACATAAACTTTTGACGTTAATACTATAATAAATTTTGTTGAAAAAAATCAAGGAGGAATTGAAAATGAAATTACCAATTCAAGCAGATTTAACTGGAAAAGTAGCAGTTGTAACAGGTGCAGGCGGAGTTCTTTGTTCTATGATGGCTCATGCATTAGCTGTAGCAGGAGCAAAAGTAGCTCTTCTTGACTTAAACGAAGAAGCAGCACAGGCATATGCAGATGAAATCGTAAAAGAAGGATTCATTGCAAAAGGATACAAAGCAAATGTATTAGATAAAGAAAGCTTAAAAGAAGCACATGATAAAATCCTTGCTGATTTTGGAACATGTGATATCTTAATCAATGGTGCAGGCGGAAACAACCCAAGAGCAACAACAGATAAAGAATATTTCGAAGCTGGAGATATCGATGCTGATACAAAATCTTTCTTCGATTTAGAACAAAGCGGTGTAGAATTCGTATTTAACTTAAACTTCATTGGAACACTTCTTCCAACACAGGAATTTGCAAAAGACATGGTAGAAAAAGAAGGATGCAACATCTTAAACATTTCTTCTATGAACGCTTACACACCACTTACTAAGATTCCAGCATACAGTGGAGCAAAAGCTGCTATCAGCAACTTCACACAATGGTTAGCTGTTCACTTCGCAGGAACAGGTATCCGTGTAAATGCAATTGCACCAGGATTCTTCGTAACAAAACAGAACGAAAAATTATTATATAATGAAGATGGAACACCAACAGCTAGAACAGGTAAGATCTTAGCTGCTACACCAATGAAACGTTTTGGTCAAGCAGAAGAACTTCTTGGAAGTATGTTATTCTTATTAAATAACGAAGCAGCTGGATTTATCACAGGAGTTGTTATCCCTATCGATGGTGGTTTCTCTGCTTACTCAGGAGTATAAAAAACTTTATATTGCCTATCAAAGACAATAGAAAACAGACAAACATTAGGCACGCACATATTTTCTAATATGCTGCGTGTCTTCCAATAAAAAGTGTTTAAGGAAGGATAAAGAGATGGCAAGAGTAGATTTAAAAGCAAAACCATATTATTTAGATGATGAAGCGATTAAATGGGTAAAAGATACGATTGATTCTATGACAATTGAAGAAAAGATCGGTCAGCTTTTCGTAAACATGGGATCTTCAAGAACAGAAGAATATTTAACCGATGTTGTAACAAAATATAAATTTGGTGCTGTTCGTTACAACCCAGGTACAGCGAAAGAAGTATACGATCAAAACCGTATTTTACAAAAAGTATCTAAAATCCCAATGCTTATTGCAGCAAATACAGAAGCTGGTGGAAATGGTGCTTGTACAGATGGTACAGAGATCGGTTTAGAAGTAAAAGTTGGTGCTACAAACGATGTGAAATACGCTTATGAAATGGGACGTGTTTCTGGTATTGAAGCAGCAGCCGTTGGATGTAACTGGTCTTTTGCACCAATCGTAGACATCAACCGTAACTGGAGAAACCCAATCATCTCTAGCCGTACATTCGGTGATGATCCAGACCGTGTTTTAGAATTCTCTAAAGCTTATATGAAAGGTTTCATGGAAAGCAACATGGTTTGTGCAATGAAACACTTCCCAGGAGATGGAATCGACGAAAGAGATCAGCATTTAAGCAACTCTGTTAATACTTATTCTTGCGAAGAATGGGATGAAACATTTGGTAAAGTATATAAAGGTATGATCGACGCAGGTGTGCACACTGTTATGGCAGGTCACATTATGATGCCAGCTTACCAAAAATTCTTCAACCCATCTATGAAAGATGAAGAAACAATGCCAGCAACTCTTTGTAAAGAACTTATCACAGATTTATTAAGAGGAAAATTAGGTTTCAACGGTATGGTTGTAACAGATGCTTCTCATATGGTTGGTATGACAGCGATGATGAAGAGAAGTGATATCCTTCCTAACGCAATTGCAGCAGGATGTGATATGTTCTTATTCTTCAATGATCCAGATGAAGACTTCGAATATATGATGAACGGATACAAAAATGGTGTTATTACAGAAGAACGTCTTCAAGATGCATTAGAAAGAATCTTAGGTGTAAAAGCATACTTAGGACTTCATAAGAAAACAGCAGAAGAAATCACACCACCAGAAGAAGGATTAAGCGTAATCGGATCTCAAGAATTTAAAGATATCGCAAAAGAAGTATCTGATAAAGCGATCACATTAGTAAAAAATATCGGAGATTCTCCACTTCCACTTTCTCCTGAAAAACACAAACGTATTTTATTAGTTCCACAGGAAAAAGAAAGTGCATTTGCTCTTATGGCTGGTGGAGCTGGAAAAAAAGAAAGTTATATTGACTACTTAAAGAACAAATTAGAAGCAGAAGGCTTTGATGTAACAATCTACGAATCTGCAATTGATAAAATAGCGAAACTTCCAAAAGAAGAAGTTGGACAGGCTATGAAAAATATGTATGCTGGAAAAGCACCTATCACTAACATTACAGACAACTATGATTTAATTATCCAAGTTGCTTATGTCGATAGCTTATGTGCAACAGTACAGAGAATTGAGTGGAAATTAAGTAAAGGTACACCAGATATGCCTTGGTATGTACATGAACTTCCAACAATCTTCATTTCTCTTTGCTGTCCATTCCACTTAGCAGATGTACCTCAAGTAAAAACTTATATCAATGCATATGATAAAAATGAGCATACATTAGATGCGCTTGTAGAAAAATTAGTAGGACGTTCTGAATTCAAAGGAATTGATCCAGTAGATTCCTTCTGTGGATTACCTGATACACGTTGGTAATAGATTAGGAGAGTAGAAATATGGGATATTTTGATTATACAAGAGAAAAAGATTTCCTTGTATGCATTGACAGCGATGGTTGTGCAATGGATACAATGAATGTAAAACATTTCAAATGTTTCGGACCAGAATGGATTAAACAGTATGGTTTAGAAGCAGTACAAGAAGAAGGACTTGCTTACTGGAACGATGTAAACCTTTTTACAACAACAAGAGGAATTAACCGTTTCAAAGGATTAGCATTAGGACTTCTTTGGGCAAGAGAAAAAGGATACGAAATCGAAGGATTAGATGAATTTGTAAAATGGACAGAAGAAGCCAATGAGCTTTCTAATCCAGCTCTTATGGCATATTGCCAAAAAGCAAACAATCCATGTATGGAAAATGCGCTTCTTTGGAGTATTCATGTAAACCGTGCGATTACAGAATTACCAAAAGATGATAAGCCATTTGATCATGTAAAGGAAACAATGGACTTTATGTGTCAGCAAGCAGATTTAACAGCAGTATCTTCTGCAAACGGTGAAGCAGTGCAGGCTGAATGGACAAAACATGGATTAAAAGAGGATTGTCGCGTATTATTAAGCCAAGAAGCAGGTTCAAAGGCACATTGTATCGGAGAGCTTTTAAAACTTGGATATGACAAAAAGAACACATTAATGGTAGGAGATGCGTTTGGCGATAGAGACAGTGCATTCAAAAATGGTGTATGGTTCTTCCCAATCATCGTAAACAAAGAAGGCGAAAGCTGGGAACGTTTAAAAAATGAAGCATTTCCAAAATTAGTAGAAGGAACTTTTGACGAAGCATATCAAAAAGAGTTACTCGAAAGATTTGAAAAAGCGTTAGAAGCGTAATTCAACGGAGTGCACTACTATAAAATATAGCATAGAAAAGGAGGTGTTATGACAATTTAAGAGATCGTATTTCTTAAGTTGTTCTAACACCCCTTTTCTAAATAAAATAGATGGAGGACCGTAAGATGAAAAAATTTATGGATCAAGATTTTTTACTTTCTACAGAAACTGCAAAAATTCTTTATCATGAATATGCAGAAAAAACACCAATTTTAGACTATCACTGCCACATCAATCCACAGGAAATTGCAGAAGATAGACATTTTGACAATATCACTCAAGTATGGCTTGGTGGCGATCATTATAAATGGCGTCAAATGCGCAGCAATGGTGTAGAGGAACGTTACATCACAGGAGATGCTACAGATAGAGAAAAATTCCAAAAATGGGCAGAAACATTAGAAAAAGCCATCGGAAACCCACTTTATCACTGGAGCCATTTAGAATTAAAACAATACTTTGGATATGAAGGCGACTTAAATGGCGATACAGCAGAAGAAGTATGGAACCTTTGCAATGAAAAACTTGCTCAGCCAGAAATGAGTGCAAGAGGAATTATGAAGGCTTCTGGCGTTACTTTAATCTGTACAACAGACGATCCAATCGATGATTTAAGATGGCACAAAGTGATTAAAGAAGATGAAACTTTTGATATTCAGGTGCTTCCAGCTTGGAGACCAGACCGTGCCGTTTCTATTGAAAAACCAGACTTTGCTGATTATACAAAACAACTTGCTGAAGTTGCAGGAGTAGAAATCAAAACATTTGCAGATTGGAAATGTGCAATTACAAAGAGAATGGAATTCTTCAATGAAATGGGATGTAAAGCAAGTGACCACGGTTTATTATACATTCCATATGTAGAAGCAACAGAAGAAGAAATCGATGCGATCTTAGCAAAACGTCTTGGTGGCGAAGTGCTTTCTGAAGACGAAGAAATGAAATTTAAAACAGCTTGTATGCTTTACTTAGGAAAAGAATATAAAAGACTTGACTGGGGAATGCAGTTACACTTTGGTGTAACAAGAAATAATAATACAAAGATGTTCAATAAAATTGGAGCGGATACAGGATTTGACGGTATTTACAACCGTGTTCCAATTACAGAATTAGCTTCTTATTTAGACGCTCTTTGCAAAGAAGATAAACTTCCAAAGACTGTTCTTTACAGCTTAAATCCAACAGACAACGCTTCTATCGGAACATTATTAGGATGTTTCCAAGAATCTGATACCGTTGGAAAAATTCAGCAAGGAAGTGCTTGGTGGTTTAACGATCACAAAACAGGTATGACAGAACAGATGATTTCCCTTGCTAACTTAGGACTCCTTGGCAACTTTATCGGAATGTTAACAGACTCAAGAAGTTTCTTATCTTATACAAGACATGAATATTTTAGAAGAATTCTTTGCGAATTAATTGGACAGTTCGTAGAAAACGGAGAATACCCATGGAACCAAGAACGCCTTGGAACTATGGTAAAAAATATTTCTTACAATAATGCAGCACGTTATTTTGGCTTTTCATTAGAAACAGTGTAATATATAGAAAGAGTATAAAAATAATACGATTAGAAAAAGGACAAAACCTTATGGAAAGTAAGGAATTGTCCTTTTTATTATTTTTTTATTGTTATTCTATTTGTCAATTAAGTTATGGGACTTTAAAAATTTCACGGCTACTTCATTTGGAGCTTTATGGAGTTCGTCCACTTGATAGTTTAATTCTTGCATTGTTTCATTGGTTAATTCTTCTCCTAATCGTTCTAATAATGGAATGATTTCAGGATATTTTTGTGCTATATCGGAACGCATTATTGGAATTGCATAATAAGGAGGGAAGAATTTTTTATTATCTTCTAGTGTTTCTAAATGAAATTTCTTTAATAATCCATCGGTTGAGTAGGCATCGATTACCATAACGTCCCCTTTTTGAAGGGCTTGATATCGCAACGAAGAATCCAAAGGAATGGAGTCTTTGAAGGTAAAGTTGTAAAATTTTTGTACGCCTAACAGTCCATCTTCACGATTTAAAAATTCAAATGTGCTTCCTAAAATGAATTGATTTGCAACCTTTCCTAAATCTTCAATTGTGGATAAGTGGTATTTTTTCGCTGTTTCTTGTGGAATCGCTAGTGTAAATGTGTTGTTGAAGTTCATTTGCTGTAAAACATCGATATCATAATCTTTTTTCATCTCATCTTTTACTGTTTCATAGACGAGTTCTACATCTGGATTAGCAGGATGTTTTAATATGTCGCTATAGGCACTTCCACTATATTCCACATATAAATCGATGTCTTTTGTTTTTAAAGCTCCAAAGCAGACTTGTGTTCCACCTAATTCTAATTTTTTTTCTACTTTAATATCGGTTTGATCTTCGATATATTCTGCAATTAGATTGCCTAGAATAGACTGTTCTGTATAATCTTTTGAGCCAACAGTAATTTTTTTATCGTCTTTTGAATAAGTGGTGGAAATACCATATCCAACGATACCAATAAAAGCAAATATAAGAACTAAATTTAACAAAATTTCCAAACGGTAGTGCCATTTTGATTTTGGTTTTGCATTTTTCTTTGCATTTTTAGGTGTTACTTTTTTCTCAATATAACCAAGTATTGCATCGACAATCAGTGCTAAAATACAAGCAGGGATTGCACCAGCCAAAATCTGCACGTTATTCATCGTACGGATTCCAGAAAAAACTAAATTACCTAATCCGCCTGCTCCAATAAAGGCTGCCATTGTCATCAATCCAACGGAAGTAACGGCAGCCACACGAACACCAGCCATGATGACTGGTAATGCGATTGGAAGCTGTACTTTAAATAAGATCTGAGTTCCTGTTAAGCCAATACCTTTTGCAGCTTCTAATAGTTGAGCGCGGACGCTTTCGATCCCCGTATATGTATTCTTTATAATAGGTAACAGAGAATATAACGTTACAACAATGATAGCAGGAATCGATCCGATACCGAATAAAGGAATCATAAAGCCAAGTAGAGCCATACTTGGAATGGCTTGAATGACATTGGCAATCATCAATACGGGACGGCTTACTTTTGAAATATAAGAAATAAGTAGCCCGAGAGGAACGCCAATAAGAATGGCAAAACCCACGGCAATAATCGTTAATTTTATATGTTCTAATAATAGAATCGAAATTTGCTGATGTTCTTGAATAAAATAATGCAATAGATTCATCTTTATTCCTCCTCTACATCAAAATATTGTTCGCTTAAGGAAGTGACAAGACTTCCTTTTGTAATCAATCCTTTTAAATACCCATCTTGATCGACTACAGGGATTCTGGATACATTTTCCTCTTTCACCATTTTTAATGCATCTAAAATACATTGATCTGGATACAAGATAGGGAAATTACTTTGCATATATTGTTTTGCCTCTTGCGTCCGCTCTTCAATCGTTCTTAATTTTTTTGCAGTGACAATTCCGATTAGTTTTTTTGTTTCATTTTCTAAAAGGAGCAGACTGTCTACACGATTCTTTTTCATCTTATCCATACATTTTGATACGGATAAGGAATCGATAGCAGTCACAGGAGATTCGATCATAATGTCTTCAATTTTAATATATTCTGGAGAGGACCAGATTCTATTTTTTCCAACAAAATTAGCAACATAATCATCCACTGGATATTTTAAGATAGTTTCGGGGGTATCATATTGCAAAATATTTCCGTTTCTCATAATACATATTTTATCGGCAATTTTTATTGCTTCATCCATATCGTGAGTAACGAAAACGATAGTTTTTTTCCATTTGGCTTGTAAACTCATGATTTGATCTTGTAGATCACTTCGAGTCATAGGATCTAATGCAGAAAATGGCTCATCCATTAAAACAATTTCAGGATCCATAGCAAATGCTCTAGCAATTCCAATCCGTTGTTGTTGTCCACCACTTAATTCACTAGGGTATCTATCTAAAAAATCTTCTGGGACAAGCCCCACCATCTGCATAAGTTTTATAGTTTGTTCTTCGATTTCTGCTTTCTCTTTTTTTTCGATTTTTGGAATCAGCTCAATATTTTCTTTGATTGTCATGTGAGGGAATAAGCCAGTATTCTGAATAACATATCCCATATTTCTTCTTAAATCAATTTCGTTTATATTTTTAATGTTTTCATTATTTATGAAAATATCGCCTGAAGTCGGTTTTATTAAACGATTTAACATTTTTAATAATGTAGTTTTCCCACATCCACTTTCTCCGATAAGAGCCACCAAAGTTCCTTTATCGATTTCTAATGTTATATCATTTAAAATTTTTTTTGTACGATATTTCTTGGTAATATTTTTAAATAAGATCATTTTATCACTCCTAACATAATCATTATTTTGCTATGGACAAAACTCTGTATATTCAATATTTCTTTAGGTATGATAATAATAAGATGTATTTTCCTTTTTTATGTAGATATCGTCTTTGTTTTAAATGGATTTTATTTTTAGAATCAACGAAGTCAGCTTTTGTGATATTTATTAGTTGGATCCAATTTTTCAAACGTGTATATGATAATTACAAAGAATAGCTATTGGTAGTAGTGGATAGTTGGATTTTTACAGTTAACATAGTAACATTGAATATGAAAAAGGAAAAAGTCAAAGCCATCTCTTTTTTACATTCAAAATACGATTTTTTGGACAGTTAGAACAAAAAATTGGCTAGAAATATGAATGATTTTAAGACAATAAAATTTAGAAAAATATATATATTAATTTAAATTGACTTATATTTTTGAATTATCATTTCTAAAATAAACAGAGCTTTTTAAAGCTATTGCTTTTCAGTTTAAAACAATTTGAAGAAAAATGCAACCCCTATTTTGGTAATTATGAGATTTTATATGGCAAATAAAGATAACATTTATTATATAAATGAGTATTTTTGATAATAATATAAAAAACAAAAAATTTAAATAAATTTTTATGTAAATTATCACTTGAAATATAAAAATTTGATAATTTGCCATGAAAGAAAAGGTAAAACAAAAACACCTGTGTTAATAGTGAAAAAAACAATTGACAGAGATTGACAATTGTGATATCATATCATAATGCAATATTATGGGTTCATAGGCCTATAACATCAAAAATGATGAAACAACGTTAATTTTTTATAAAATATTCAAGGGGTGAAAACGTCAATGGAAAAGAACAGAATACATCCTGTCAAAGCTGGTAAAAGTGTCAGAGTCAGCTATGCAAGACAGAAAGAAATCTTGGAGATGCCAAACCTGATCGAAGTCCAGAAGAATTCTTATCAATGGTTCTTAGATGAGGGACTCAAAGAAGTTTTTAACGATATCTCACCTATTACAGACTACAGCGGACAGCTTAGTCTTGAATTTGTAGATTTTACATTGTGCGAAGATGATGTGAAATATACAATCGAAGAATGTAAGGAAAGAGATGCCACTTATGCTGCACCTCTCAAAGTAAAGGTAAGACTTTATAATAGAGAAACTGATGAATTTAGCCAGCATGATATTTTTATGGGTGACCTGCCTTTAATGACAAAGACAGGTACATTTGTGATCAACGGTGCTGAACGTGTTATCGTTAGCCAGTTAGTTCGTTCTCCAGGCATTTATTATGCAATTGGACACGACAAAATCGGAAAAGAGTTATATTCAAGTACAGTAATTCCTAACCGTGGTGCTTGGCTTGAATATGAAACAGATTCAAATGACGTATTTTATGTACGTGTTGACCGCACTAGAAAAGTTCCAATTACTGTTTTAATTCGTGCATTAGGAATTGGAACAAATGCAGAAATCAAAGAATTATTTGGTGAAGAGCCAAAGATCTTGGCTAGTTTCGAAAAGGATCCATCTGATAACTATCAAGATGGTTTATTAGAGTTATATAAAAAGATCCGTCCAGGTGAACCTCTATCCGTAGATAGCGCGGAAAGCCTGATTAATAGTATGTTTTTCGACCCTAGAAGATATGACCTTGCAAAGGTTGGACGTTATAAATTTAATAAAAAATTAGCTCTTAAAAATAGAATTAGCGGACATAAGTTAGCAGAAGATGTTATCGATATGTCTACAGGAGAAATTATTGCAGAAGCAGGAACCGTCGTAACAAGAGAGTTAGCAGATCAGATCCAGAATGCAGCGATTCCATTCGTTATGATGGAAACAGAAGAAAGAGTTGTAAAAGTTCTTTCTAATATGATGGTTGATTTAGCAGCTTATGTGGATGTGGATCCAGAAGAGTTAGGCGTGACAGAAGCAGTATATTATCCTGTTTTAGCAGAAATTTTAAGCCAATATGATGAAGAAGAAGATATTAAAGATGCGATTCGTAAAAACATCGTTGATTTAATTCCAAAACACATCACAAAAGAAGATATTTTAGCTTCTATTAACTACAACTTACACTTAGAATATGGATTTGGTGTATCTGATGATATCGACCATTTAGGTAACCGTCGTATTCGTGCAGTTGGTGAGTTATTACAAAATCAGTATCGTATTGGTTTATCAAGATTAGAACGTGTTGTTCGTGAGAGAATGACAACTCAAGATATTGAGACAATTTCTCCACAGTCCTTAATTAATATTAAACCTGTAACAGCTGCAGTGAAAGAATTCTTCGGAAGCTCTCAGCTTTCACAGTTTATGGATCAGAACAACCCATTGTCAGAGCTGACTCATAAGAGACGTCTTTCCGCATTAGGACCAGGTGGTCTTTCAAGAGATCGTGCGGGATTCGAAGTTCGTGACGTTCACTATACACACTATGGTAGAATGTGTCCTATCGAAACACCGGAAGGTCCTAACATCGGTCTTATCAACTCATTAGCGACTTATGCGAGAATCAACCAATATGGATTTATTGAAGCGCCATACTTACTTCTTGATAAATCCGATCCTCAAAATCCAAGAGTAACCGATGATTTCGTATATTTAACAGCGGATGAAGAAGATAATTATACAGTAGCACAGGCCAATGAGCCTATCGATGAAAATGGATACTTTATCCATGATAACGTATCCGGTCGTTACCGTGAAGAAACATCTCAGTTCCCAAAAGCCCGTATGGACTTAATGGACGTATCTCCTAAGATGGTATTCTCCGTTGCGACATCTATGATTCCTTTCCTTGAAAATGACGATGCCAACCGTGCCCTCATGGGATCTAACATGCAGCGTCAGGCAGTACCACTTCTTAGAACAGAAGCTCCTGTTGTAGGAACAGGTATGGAAGCAAAAGCAGCTGTTGACTCAGGTGCTTGTGTTGTTGCCGATCATGATGGTATCGTAGAAAAAGCAACATCAAAAGAAATCGTCGTAAGAAGAGATGACGGTACAAGAGATGTTTATCATACAGTGAAGTTTGCAAGAAGCAACCAGTCAAACTGTATGAACCAAAGAACAATTGTAAACAAAGGAGACCGTGTAAAAGCTGGTGAAGTATTAGCAGACGGTGCTTCTACTTGCAATGGTGAATTAGCACTTGGTAAAAACCCATTAATCGGATTTATGACTTGGGAAGGTTATAACTACGAAGATGCGGTTCTTTTAAGTGAACGTTTAGTACAAGATGATGTTTATACATCTGTTCATATTGAAGAATACGAAGCAGAAGCAAGAGATACAAAATTAGGACAGGAAGAAATCACAAGAGATTTAGCTGGTCTTAACGAAGATGTATTAAAAGATCTTGATGAAAATGGTATTATCCGCATTGGTGCAGAAGTACGTGCCGGAGATATCTTAGTTGGTAAAGTAACTCCTAAGGGAGAAACAGAATTAACAGCAGAAGAAAGACTTTTAAGAGCGATCTTCGGTGAAAAAGCTCGTGAAGTAAGAGATACTTCTTTAAGAGTACCTCACGGTTCTTATGGTATCGTATTAGATGCAAAAGTATTCACAAGAGAAAATGGCGACGAGCTTCCACCAGGAGTAAACAAATCTGTTCGTGTTTATATCGCACAAAAGAGAAAAATCTCTGTTGGTGATAAGATGGCTGGTCGACATGGTAACAAGGGTGTTATCTCAAGAATTCTTCCAGTTGAGGATATGCCATTCCTTCCAAACGGAAGACCTCTTGACATCGTATTAAACCCATTAGGCGTGCCTTCCCGTATGAATATCGGACAGGTATTAGAGATTCACTTGAGTCTTGCGTCTAAAGTATTAGGATTCAACGTATCTACACCAGTATTCAATGGTGCAGACGAAGATGATATTATGGATACTCTCGAAATGGCAAACGACTATGCAAACTGGGGTTGGCCAGATTTCGAAGAAAAATGGGGAAAAGTTGTAAGTGAAGACGTGATGAAATACCTCTATGACAACCGTGCTCACCGTGCAGAATGGAGAGGTGTTCCAATCAACCGTACAGGTAAAGTGCAACTTCGTGACGGACGTACAGGAGAAGAATTTGATAGCCCTGTAACAATCGGTTTCATGCACTACTTAAAACTTCACCACTTAGTAGATGATAAGATCCATGCTCGTTCTACTGGTCCTTACTCCTTAGTAACACAACAGCCACTCGGTGGTAAAGCGCAGTTCGGTGGACAGCGTTTCGGTGAGATGGAGGTTTGGGCTCTTGAAGCTTATGGTGCATCTTACACATTACAGGAAATTTTAACAGTGAAATCCGATGATGTTGTTGGTCGTGTGAAGACATACGAAGCAATTATCAAAGGAGAAAATATTCCTGAACCAGGTATCCCAGAATCCTTCAAAGTATTATTAAAAGAGTTCCAGTCACTTGCATTAGATGTTCGTGTCTTAAAAGAAGATGCAACAGAAATTGAAATCCAAGAAAGAGTGGATTACGGAAACGAAGATTTAACACCAATGATCGAAGGCGATTCCAACTATGGATTCGAACGTGAAGAATCTTTCGGAGAAATGGGATTCAAAGAAGGTTCTTATGAAGAAGGAGAAACTCCAATCGAAGAATTGGATGCAACTCCAACAGATTTTTAATCGACTGCTTGATACGAAAGATAGCGAATTAGGATAAAGAAAATGAAAGGGAACGAGGGCTGTTTTACAATCTATTTTGTAACAGCCTAAGTTACCTTAACCACCTAAGTATTTTTGGGAGGGTTCCAAAGGGCTATAGGTGGTGATTAGCACGGGAAGGAGTAACCAAAAATGTCAGAAATTAATAATCAAGAAATTGATCAGCCTATGAATTTTGACGCCATTAAAATTGGTTTAGCTTCACCAGAAAAGATCAGAGAATGGTCAAGAGGAGAAGTAAAAAAACCAGAAACCATCAATTACAGAACATTAAAACCTGAAAAAGATGGACTTTTCTGTGAAAGAATTTTTGGACCTCAAAAGGACTGGGAATGTCACTGTGGTAAATATAAAAAAATTAGATATAAAGGCGTTATCTGTGACCGTTGTGGTGTAGAGGTAACAAAAGCCAGCGTTCGTAGAGAAAGAATGGGACACATCGAGCTTGCCGCTCCTGTTTCTCATATTTGGTATTTCAAAGGAATTCCATCTCGTATGGGATTAATCCTTGATATTTCTCCAAGAACACTTGAAAAAGTTCTTTATTTTGCATCTTATATTGTACTTGATGCAGGGGACTCTGATCTTTCTTACAAACAAGTATTAACAGAAAAAGAATTCCGTGATGCTTATGAAAAATATCAAGGTAGATTCCGTGTAGGAATGGGTGCAGAAGCCATTAAAGAACTTTTAAGAGATATCGATCTTGAAAAAGAATCAAAAGAATTAAAAGCAGGTTTAAAAGAGGCAACTGGTCAAAAACGTGCAAGAATTATCAAACGCTTAGAAGTAGTAGAAGCATTTAGATGTTCTCATAATAAGCCAGAATGGATGATTCTTGATGTAGTACCAGTCATTCCACCAGATATTCGTCCAATGGTACAGCTTGATGGTGGACGCTTTGCAACATCTGACTTAAATGATTTATATAGAAGAATTATTAACCGTAACAACCGTTTAAAACGTCTTCTTGAGTTAGGAGCGCCAGATATTATCGTTCGTAATGAAAAGAGAATGTTACAAGAAGCGGTAGATGCGTTAATCGATAACGGTAGACGTGGACGTCCAGTAACAGGTCCAGGAAACCGTGCATTAAAATCCCTTTCCGATATGTTAAAAGGTAAACAGGGACGTTTCCGTCAGAACCTCCTTGGTAAACGTGTTGACTACTCAGGACGTTCTGTTATCGTAGTAGGACCAGAACTTAAAATTTATCAGTGTGGTCTTCCAAAGGAAATGGCAATTGAGTTATTCAAACCATTTGTTATGAAAGAATTAGTTTCTAAGAAACTCGCTCATAACATTAAATCTGCTAAGAAAATGGTAGAAAAATTACAGCCAGAAGTATGGGATGTATTAGAAGATGTTATTAAAGAACATCCAGTTATGTTAAACCGTGCTCCTACACTTCATAGACTCGGTATTCAGGCATTCGAACCAATCCTTGTAGAAGGAAAGGCGATCAAACTTCATCCATTAGTTTGTACCGCGTATAATGCCGACTTCGATGGTGACCAGATGGCTGTCCATCTTCCATTATCTGTAGAAGCACAAGCAGAATGTCGTTTCTTATTGTTATCACCAAACAACTTATTGAAACCATCTGATGGTGCGCCAGTAGCCGTTCCTTCACAGGATATGGTACTTGGTATCTACTATTTAACATTAATTAAACCAGAACAAAATAAAAATAAAGTGTTCAAGTCTACAAATGAAGCGTACTTAGCTTATGAAAACAAAGAAATTACACTTCATGAGCCAATCAAAGTACGTATTTCTGGTAAAAATGTAGCAGGAGAACCAATTAGTGGTATCTATGATACAACAATGGGACGTCTGTTATTTAACGAAATCATTCCTCAAGATCTTGGATATGTAGATAGAAGTAAGGAAGAAAATTATTTAAGACCAGAAATTGACTTCCATGTAGGTAAAAAACAATTAAAAGGTATTCTTGACAAATGTATTAATACACACGGTGCTACAAAGACAGCAGAAGTGCTTGATGACATCAAAGCAATCGGTTATAAATTCTCTACAAGAGGTGCGTTAACCGTATCTATTTCTGATATGACAGTGCCAGAAGAGAAAAAACAGATTCTTGAAGATGCTCAAAATACAGTAGAAAAGATTACAAAATATTATAGACGTGGTCTTATGACAGAAGAAGAACGTTATAACTCTGTTGTTAAGACATGGTTCGCAGCCGATAACCTCTTAACAGAAAAACTGATCACAGGTCTTGATAAATACAACAACATCTTCATGATGGCTGACTCTGGTGCCCGTGGTTCTAACCAGCAGATCAAACAGCTTGCAGGTATGCGTGGTCTGATGGCGGATACATCAGGACGTACAATCGAGTTGCCTATCAAGTCAAACTTCCGTGAAGGTCTTGACGTACTCGAATACTTCATCTCTGCCCATGGTGCTCGTAAAGGTCTTTCCGATACTGCCCTTCGTACAGCCGATTCTGGATACTTAACACGTCGTCTTGTAGACGTATCTCAGGACTTAATTATCCGTGAAGTAGACTGTTGTGAAGGAACAGGAGAAATTCCAGGAATGTATGTAGAAGCATTCATGGATGGTAGAGAAGTGATTGAAAGCCTTCAAGAACGTATTACAGGACGTTATGCTGGGGAAGATTTAATCCACCCAGAAACAGGAGAAATCATTGTAAAAGCAAACCATATGATCACTCCAAAACGTGCGGAAGCCGTTATCAAAGCAGGATATGAAAAAGTTCGTATTCGTACAATGTTAACTTGCCGTTCTAAGATCGGGGCTTGTGCAAAATGTTACGGAGCCAACATGGCAACAGGTCAGGCGGTACAGGTTGGTGAAGCAGTTGGTATTATCGCAGCTCAGTCTATCGGTGAACCAGGTACACAGCTTACGATGCGTACATTCCATGCTGGTGGTGTAGCCGGTGACGATATCACACAGGGTCTTCCTCGTGTCGAAGAGTTATTCGAAGCGCGTAAACCAAAAGGACTTGCAATTATCGCTGAATTTGGCGGTGTTGTACAGATCAAAGATACAAAGAAAAAACGTGAAGTTGTAATTACAAACCACGAAACAGGAGAAACAAAGGCTTACTTAATCCCTTACGGTTCTCGTATTAAAGTACTTGACGGACAGGTATTAGAAGCTGGTGACGAATTAACAGAAGGTTCTATCAACCCACATGATTTATTAAAGATCAAAGGGGTAAGAGCCGTTCAGGATTACATGATCCAAGAAGTTCAAAGAGTTTACCGTCTCCAAGGTGTAGATATCAACGATAAGCACGTTGAAGTTATCGTTCGTCAGATGTTAAAGAAAATCCGTATCGAAGAAAGCGGAGATACTGAATACTTACCAGGAACATTGGTAGACATCTTAGACTATGACGATATCAATAAACAGATGATCGCAGAAGGAAAAGAACCTGCAGAAGGAAAACAAGTAATGCTTGGTATCACAAAAGCATCTCTTGCTACAAACTCCTTCTTATCAGCAGCTTCCTTCCAGGAGACAACAAAAGTCTTAACAGAAGCAGCCATCAAAGGAAAGATTGATCCATTGATCGGTCTTAAAGAAAACGTATTAATCGGTAAGTTAATTCCAGCAGGTACTGGTATGAAACGTTACCGTTCTGTAAAATTAGATACGGATCAGCAGACAGAAGTAAGCGATGATGTAGAAGAATTAGATTTTTCTGGAGAGCTTGATTTAGTCGCTGATACAACAGAAGAATAAAAAATAACGAGAGAGGAAATGCTTATAAAATAAGCATTTTCCTTCAAGAAGGACAGGTCGAAAACCAAAGAGTTTTCGGCCTGTTTTTATGTTATAGGAAATTTCTCGCAAAGCGAGTTATCCTATAACATAAAAAAGCACTACGTGCGAACGATGCACAGCTCGCAAAGAAGATAATTTTGCTTCGCAAATTGCTCGCGCGCGGCAAAGTGTACGTTGCTAGGAGTGACCGAAAGTCTCAAAGAGTGTGCAACGCACACTTTGTTCTTATTTGTAATATTTTGGAATAAAAAATCTACAGTTCTATTTTCCCATAGTTTGTAAAATTTTACAAGTGTGTTTTGAAAAAGACAAATATTCATGAAAAACACCTTGACAAAAATCCCCAGTGATAATATAATCTAGAAATGTGCGTAACTTTTTATAATTTTAACGCACAGGCTTGTAAACAAGCAACCAACAGTTTACAAATATTGCAGGAGGTGAAAAGAATGCCAACATTTAACCAATTAGTTAGAAAAGGTAGAAAGTCAGTAGAAAAGAAAAGTACTGCACCAGCTCTTCAGAAAGGATACAATTCTTTAAAGAAGAAAACAACTGATGCAAGCGCTCCTCAGAAGAGAGGTGTGTGTACAGCAGTTAAAACAGCGACTCCTAAGAAACCTAACTCTGCTCTTCGTAAAATTGCCAGAGTTCGTCTTTCTAACGGAATCGAAGTAACTAGCTACATCCCTGGTGAAGGACACAACCTTCAGGAACATAGCGTTGTTCTTATCCGTGGTGGTAGAGTTAAAGACTTACCAGGTACTCGTTATCACATCGTTCGTGGTACATTAGATACTGCAGGTGTAGCAAACCGTCGTCAGGCTCGTTCTAAATACGGCGCTAAGAGACCAAAAGCTGGTAAGTAATTTATAATTACAAATCATTAATTATAATCTTTAACAAAATTCACAGTTTAATATTCATGCTGGAAAGCAATATTTGGCCTGTAGGTTGCAGGAGATAGATAGAAGCGTCCTAGCATGACACTTGACATAGTTTACGCGAAGGCAACGAGTCAAGTAGCGGATTTCCAAAAAGAAAAATGAAATTTTGAATTTTTGGAAATCAGATATTTGACGACTGCTCGCGAATGTGAGAAATTTGCGTAGCATATTTCTCATCGTTTCAAAGGAAACACTGTGAGTACCTAAGAATTAATATTTATTAAGGAGGGAAGTACCGTGCCACGTAAAGGACATATTTCAAAAAGAGATGTATTAGCAGATCCAATTTACAATAACAAAGTCGTTACTAAACTTATCAACAACATTATGTTAGATGGTAAGAAAGGTGTAGCTCAGAAAATCGTTTACGGTGCATTTGCACGCGTAGAAGAAAAAGCTGGAAAACCAGCTCTTGAAGTATTTGAAGAAGCTATGAACAACATCATGCCTGTATTAGAGGTAAAAGCAAGACGTATCGGTGGAGCTACTTACCAAGTACCTATCGAAGTTCGTCCAGATAGAAGACAAGCATTAGCTCTTCGTTGGATCACATTGTATTCTCGTAAAAGAGGAGAAAAAACAATGGAAGAAAGATTAGCAGGAGAAATCTTAGACGCTGCTAACAATACTGGTGCATCTGTAAAGAAAAAAGAAGATATGCACAAAATGGCAGATGCAAACAAAGCATTCGCTCATTACAGATTCTAATCATAAATATCCAAAGATATTTATGCTGGATAGGCAATCACCGAACGGAAATACATCGTATTTTTGTTCGGTGTTCTGCCAATGTGTCAATATAAACAAAATTCGTGCCAATCATTTACGCAATGAAGTGGCATAAAATAGCTGAACGGTATAGTTTGGATTGCGTTAAAAAAATACAAAAGAAAACTATATTTGTCTGAAATATTTTAGGAGGAAAAAACCTTGGCTGGAAGAGAATATCCATTAGAAAGAACCAGAAATATTGGTATTATGGCTCATATTGATGCTGGTAAAACAACATTAACAGAGCGTATCCTTTATTATACTGGTGTAAACTATAAAATTGGTAATACTCATGAAGGTAATGCTACTATGGACTGGATGGAGCAGGAACAAGAACGTGGTATCACAATCACTTCCGCTGCTACAACTTGCCACTGGACATTACAACATGAAAACAAAGTGTTACCAGGAACACCAGAAAACCGTATTAACATTATCGATACACCGGGACACGTTGACTTTACAGTAGAAGTAGAACGTTCTCTCCGTGTACTTGATGGTGCAGTTGGTGTATTCTGTGCTAAAGGTGGTGTAGAACCTCAGTCAGAAAACGTATGGCGTCAGGCTGACACATACAACGTACCTAGAATGGCATTCATCAACAAAATGGACATCTTAGGTGCTGACTTCTACAACGCTGTTCAACAAATCAAAGATCGTTTAGGTAAAAATGCAGTTCCTGTAACATTACCAATCGGTGCAGAAGATGAATTCAAAGGTGTTATCGATTTATTCGAAATGCAAGCTTACATCTACAACGATGATAAGGGTGAAGACATCACAATCACAGAAATTCCAGAAGACATGAAAGATGACGCTGAATTATGGCGTGAAGATATGGTTGAAAAGATCTGTGAAACAGATGACGAATTAATGATGGCTTACTTAGAAGGCGAAGAACCAACTCAAGAACAGTTAGAAGCTGCTATGCGTAAAGCTACATGTAACTGTACAATGGTTCCTGTATTCTGTGGTTCTGCATACCGTAACAAAGGTGTTCAGAAATTACTTGATGGTGTTATCAAATTCATGCCAGCACCAACAGATATCGAAGCTATCAAAGGTGTTGACGAAGATGGTAATGAAATCGTTAGAATTTCTTCTGACGAAGAACCATTCGCAGCTTTAGCATTCAAGATCATGGCTGACCCATTCGTTGGTAAATTAGCGTTCTTCCGTGTGTATTCAGGAACAATGAACTCTGGTTCTTACGTTCTTAATGCAACAAAAGGTAAAAAAGAACGTGTTGGTCGTATCTTACAGATGCATGCGAACAACAGACAGGAAATCAGCAAAGTATACTCTGGAGATATCGCAGCTGCTGTAGGTTTCAAATTTACAACAACTGGTGATACAATCTGTGACGAACAGCATCCAGTTATTCTTGAATCTATGGAATTCCCAGAACCAGTTATCGAGCTTGCTATCGAGCCTAAGACAAAAGCTGGACAGGGTAAATTAGGTGAAGCTTTAGCAAAACTTGCTGAAGAAGATCCAACATTCCGTGCTCATACAGATCAAGAAACAGGACAGACAATCATCGCTGGTATGGGTGAGTTACACTTAGAGATCATCGTAGACCGTCTTCTTCGTGAATTCAAAGTAGAAGCAAACGTTGGTGCTCCACAGGTAGCTTACAAAGAAACAATCACAAAAGAAGTTGATGTTGATTCTAAATACGCAAAACAGTCTGGTGGTCGTGGACAGTATGGTCACTGTAAAGTTAAATTTGCTCCAATGGATGCAAACGGTGAAGAATTATTCAAATTCGAATCTTCAGTAGTTGGTGGTGCAATTCCTAAAGAATACATCCCAGCTGTAGGTGAAGGTATCGAAGAAGCAACAAAAGCTGGTATCCTTGGTGGATTCCCAGTAGTTGGTATCCATGCAAACGTATACGATGGTTCTTACCATGAAGTCGATTCAAGTGAAATGGCATTCCACATTGCTGGTTCTTTAGCATTTAAAGAAGCTATGCAAAAAGCTGGTGCTGTATTACTTGAGCCAATCATGAAAGTAGAAGTTGCTACTCCAGAAGACTACATGGGAGACGTTATCGGTGATATCAACTCTCGTCGTGGACGTATCGAAGGTATGGACGACGTTGGTGGTGGAAAAATGATTCGTGCATTCGTTCCACTTGCTGAAATGTTCGGATATGCAACAGATCTTCGTTCTAGAACTCAGGGACGTGGTAACTACTCTATGTTCTTCGAAAAATATGAGCAAGTACCTAAGTCTGTACAAGAAAAAGTTATCGCTGAAAGACAGAAATAATCAAACAGTCTCGTTTGGAGAAAATTTCTTGTAAAATAAGGGCTTTCCTGTGAAAAAATTCTTGAAAAAAAAGCAGGAATGCAATATAATCAAAGTAAATATGAGTAGCCCGCTCTAAGTGGGCGGGTACTCTTATATATAAGTTTTGTAAATGATGCCGATAAGGCAGATAATAAAAGGAGGACATTTTAAAATGGCTAAAGCTAAGTTTGAAAGAAGTAAACCACACTGTAATATTGGTACTATCGGTCACGTTGACCATGGTAAAACAACATTAACAGCTGCTATCACAAAAACATTACATGAAAGATTAGGAACAGGTGAAGCTGTTGCTTTCGAAAACATCGATAAAGCTCCAGAAGAAAGAGAACGTGGAATCACAATCTCTACATCTCACGTAGAATACGAATCTAAAAAACGTCACTACGCTCACGTTGACTGCCCAGGCCATGCTGACTACGTTAAAAACATGATCCCTGGTGCTGCTCAGATGGACGGAGCTATCTTAGTAGTAGCTGCTACAGATGGTGTTATGGCTCAGACTAAAGAACACATCTTATTAT
>DVIZ01000162.1 GCA_018710905.1 Candidatus Scybalomonas excrementigallinarum
TGCCCATACATTATGTATTGTTTTTAGGACATTTTTATATTATTCTTTCAAACCTTTTCTTTTCTTTTTTTTTAAATTATGTTAAAATTTGAACAGAAAGTCAAAATCTTAGAAAGGAATGGTTTTAATATGACAAATGAACTTTCTCCTATCATTTTAAGAGCAATCGATTCCACTTATACCTTTATTGTAATTAACCTAGAAGGAACCGTTATCTATCTAAATCATAACTATGCTAAATTACTCGGAATCCCTCGTGAAAAGGCGCTTGGTAAATCCATTACACAGTTACTCCCAAATCTAAAATTAAAAAAAGTTCTCGCCACAGGAAAAGAAGAAAAAGGTATTTTGGTCACTTTTTTTAATAAAACGAAACAAACTGAGTATACTATGGTCTGTAATAATTTTCCTATTTATGAGGAAGAAGAAATCGTTGGCGCTATTAGTACAACAACATTTACGAACTTAGAAGAACTAAATTTAATTAATCAAGAGATTACAAAATTAAAAGAAGTAAATGAAACTTATCGAAATCAACTAAATGAATTAAGAGATAACCGTTATTCTCTTAACAATGTTCTAGGGGATTCTCCTGCCATGCAAGAACTAAAAGAGCTGGTATTAAAAATTGCAAATTCCAATTTATCTATATTAATTACTGGAGAAACAGGGACAGGAAAAGAAGTTTTCGCAAATGCAATCCATCAATTGAGTAGTCGTAGTGAAAATCCATTTGTAAAAATCAATTGTGCTGCAATTCCTAAAGATTTATTAGAGTCCGAACTTTTTGGGTATTCAGAAGGCGCTTTTTCTGGTGCGGCAAAAGGTGGAAAAATCGGAAGGTTTGAATTAGCAAATGGAGGTACTATTTTATTAGACGAAATTGGAGAAATGCCTCTTTCTTTACAATCAAAACTTCTTCGTGTTATTCAAGAACGAGAATTAGTTCGTGTAGGCGGTCTAAAAACAATCAAATTAAATGTTCGACTTATTTGTAACACAAATAAAAATTTAGAAGAAATGGTTGCAGAAGGAAAATTTAGAGAAGATCTCTATTATCGTATTAATGTTGTGGAACTTCCTCTTCCTCCACTCCGTGAACATTTAGAAGATATTCCTATCTTATGCCAACATTTTATCGAAACATCCAATAAAAGTAACGGGCTCAATGTGACAAGTATTCATCCAGACGTCTATCCATTTTTACAAAGTTATCGTTGGAAAGGAAATATTCGAGAGCTAGAACACTGTATGGAACGAGCTTGTGTAATGTGTGGCTCTGGAGAACTTCAAGTGGAACATTTTAAATTTTTAATTCCTAGAATTGAAAAAGAGAAAGAACAGAGAAACGAACAAACATTTCTTCCTCATGCTACCTTAAAAAGTAAAAAAAATGAATACGAAAAAGAAGAAATTTTAAAAGCTCTAGCTATTACAAAAGGAAATAAATCTGCTGCTGCAAAATACTTAAATATTAGTCGAAGTGTTTTTTATACTAAACTAAAGGCCTATGATCTTTTATAAGTTGTAACATTTCTTTCTTTTTTGTATCATACATTTATCTCTTTTGTTTTACATAAAGTGTGCATTGCCTTTTTTATGACACTTCCTTACTTTTAGCAATGCACACTTTGTTCTATAAAATGTTCTTTACTAATTTTTCTGCCTATCCTTCTTTTTCTGGAATCATAAAAAATTCTGTTTTCGGCTCCATGATTTTTTTCAAACGATAATTTGTATAATCCAAATCACGAATAGTATTTGCAATCATCAATGCTTTATCTTTTTGCTCTCCCACTTGAAAAAGCGTAATTTGCTCTAATAATTTTTCTAACTCTGGTTCTTCTCTACAGCGTAAAATCCCCCTTTTTTGGGCCTTATTATAAAAATATTTTTGTACTTCTTCTCCTTGTTTTTCTTCATCTGAAAAAAAGTCTCCTTGTTGTATTTCATCCGCAAAATAAAAATATAAAACTCTTGTATGACTCGTTTCTATAAAACAAATAGTCACCTTTAAGACTAGAAGTTCATCTTCATTGTTACACCATGCCCCAAAAACCCCAATTGCATATTGTTCTTCCTCGATCTCATAAATTCCATAACATGGTTTCGAAAATCCAATACTAATTTCTTGCCTTTTTTCGTCTTCTTCTACAGTCAAAATGAATTCTTCTTCCCCACTTTTTCTTTGAAGCTCAAATTGTGTAATCCCTTTTGAATAAGTTCCGTGCATTACTTGTAAAAATAATGGAAGGATTCCTCCAATGGCCTGCGCTGTTTTATATTTTTTTCCAAGTACGCCCTCTATTTTTTCGATATTTTCCATAAATTCTTTTGTCTGTTCTTCTTTTTCCTCCTGAATTTTCATAGAGACATTTCCTACTACTTCCGATATCTCCTCTTTTTGCTTTTCCTTCTTTCTTTTATGAAAAATCCTATCAATCGTTTCTTTCCATCGATATTCTTTTCTTCCTTTTAAATTTTCTTCGCTTTTCTTTAAACCAACCTCTTTCCTTTCCTCCCAACTAGGTTCTTCATAAAATTGTTCTAAAAACGTCGGCTTATATCTATAAAAACACTTTTGTTTATACTGCTCTAAACATTGTTGATAATACTGACTTCTTTGCTCAAAAAAAGTTTCTTCTTTTTGCTCCTTTGATAAAAATACTCGTTTCTCCCCAAAATAATGCATAACAATGTCAAATAAATAGCTTTTTGGAAAAAAATTCGGACTACCAGCCATCGTAATCACTATCGATTTTGTATCTGGAAATAAAAAAACATTTTGTCCAAACATTCCATTAAACTGATAACCTCCCTTTGCAGAAGTCATCCAAACATGATAGCCATATCCATATTCACTAATCGATTTTGGCGTTTCAATCTGTTTTTGTACCGATCGTTCCATATAACTTTTTGCTATCAATTGTTCTCCGTTCCACATCCCGTTTTGCAAATAAAGCTCTCCAATTTTTGCCACATCTTCTGTCATTAAACTAAGTCCCCAACCGCCTTTTTCGATTCCCTTTGGACACTTCTCCCAACAAATATTTACAATATCCATTTTTTGAAACAATTTTTCTTCTAAATAATCCACTAACCCTTTTCCTGTTTTTTCTACAACAATCGCTGATAATAAATAAGAATTTAGACTATTATAAAAAAATTTTGTTCCTGGCTCAAATAAAACTCCAGAAGATAAGCATCCTTTTACCCAGTCTTCTTCAAATAAAGAGCTCGCCTCATTAAATGCGATTCCAGAACTCATTGTAAGTAAATGTTCCACGGTGACTCTCTTCATTTTCCCTCGAAATACTATCTTTCTCTCACTAAAAATACTTGCAATCTTCTCATCTAATTTAATCTGCCCCTCAGTAAAGAGCAATCCGATCGCAAGATTCGTAATACTTTTACAAAGAGAATGGGAAATATGCCAATCTTCTTTTCGATAAGGAGAAAAAGCCGTTTCTAATATCACTTTTCCATCCACTAAAACCATAATTTCATGAAGTCCAGCTTCTATATTTTCTGACATATCTTTTAGAAAATATAAAAGTTCTTTAGAAGAAACTCCCACATTTTCTGGATTTGTTCTTTCAAATAATACATTCTTCTTTTTTTTACCCTGCAATTGCTTTTCTTCTCGTCCTTTTAAAACATGAATCTCTTTTTCTTCTCCTTTTAATAATTTCATCAGTAATTCCGCCGTCTTTAACTGTGTCTTCAATTCCATCTCCTTGCCCCTTTCCAATACCTTTTTTTATTAAAAATCTCCTTCTTCCATAATAATGAATTTATAAAAGAAAATCCAGAACAAAGTGTGCGCCTAACACTCCTCGCGACTTTCGATAACTTCTAGCAACGTACACTTTGCCGCGCGGTCGCAGTTTACGAAGTAAAATTTTCCCCATTGCGACCTGCGCATCGTTCGCACGTAGTGTTTTTTTATTTCATAGGAAATGGCACTTTTACAAATGAATGTAACAAGGTGTTTCCTATGAAATAAAAACATATCCACTATTTATTAAGAGCTTCTCCCAAACTTCTATGATACAACCATAAAAAAGTGTGCTTTTAGAGGAATTTCCTCTAGTAAAAAAAAGCTGTTACAAAATAAATGATTTCTCCAAGATATTAGTATCAACTTTCTTTACTATTTCTTATCTCATTGAAATTTTATATTTTGTGACAGCATTCTTTTGTCTATGATATTCAATTTTTTAAACTACAAATATATTTAGCATTACATAAGCGGTGCAAAAAGCCTTAAAATTCTTCCTGCTACTCGTTCTTTTAATGCCAATCTCTTACACATTTCCTTTGTAATCAGCATACATTTTTTTAACGTATTTTCATAGTCTTCTTCAATTTTATCGATCTCACTATTTTGATATAGATAAGTGGCATCTTCAAAATGTAAATAAAGGCTTCTGAAATCTAAGTTAATCGTTCCAACAACTGCTTCCTCTCCATCGACAATAAAAGTTTTTGCATGAACAAAACCTGGGGTGTATTCATAAATTTTTACGCCTGCATCAATTAACTCTCCATAATAAGTTTTCGCCAACACAAATGCATACCACTTATCTGGAATATGAGGCATAATAATTTTTACATCAACACCACTTTTTGCTGAGAAAATTAGAGCCCGAAGCATTTCATTATCAAGAATTAAATATGGGGTCATAATATGCACATAATGTTTCGCCCGATAGATCATATTCATATAAACTTCTTCGCCAACGTTTTCTTCATCAAAAGGACTATCGCCATATGGCATAACAAACCCATCATCAACTATCGTCTCTTCTTGATCCACATAGCATAAATACTTCTCATAATCCTCCTCTTTTTTTTCTGTGATATTCCACATTTGAAGAAACATTATGAGAAAGGAACGTACGGCTTCTCCTTTTATCATGATCGCATTATCTTTCCAGTGGCCGAAACGAACCTTTTTATTAATATATTCGTCTGCTAAATTGACACCTCCTGTAAAAGCAACTTTACCATCTATTACAACTATCTTTCGATGATCGCGATTGTTTTGATGGCTTGAAAGTACAGGACGAATCGGTGAAAAAATCTTACTTTTAATTCCAAACTCTTGTAATGTTTTTGGATAATTGTAAGGGAGCATCGTAACCGAACACATTCCATCATACATGAAACGAACTTCAACACCTTTTGAGGCTTTTTCAATCAAAATATCCAGAATCGTATTCCACATATATCCTTCTTCCACAATGAAATATTCCATAAAAATGAAATGCTTTGCTTGTCGTAACTGGTTAATCAATTCTTCAAATTTCTTCTCTCCGATCGGAAAATAAGTCACAGAACTATTTTTATAAATAGGATAACCACCTTTTTTCCCAACATAATAGGCAAGATTTGAAATCTGAATATCTTTTTCTTTCACCTCTAAAAATGTTTGCTCATCTTGTTGTAAATAAGGTTCTGTCTTGTGCAATAATTCTCGTAAACGATAGGCTATCATCTTTGGTGCAAGCTGTGTCTGCATAAACAAATAAAACAATACCCCTCCTACTGGAAAAACTAATACAGGAACGATCCAAGCTAATTTTATCATTGGATTGCTTCTTTCATTAATAATTGCAATAACGGTTAATACTGTCACTACTAAAAAGAAGCCATAAAAATAAACCGATCGTTCCCTCAACCAGTCGAAAGCTGCAATAATTAAACCAATTTGTAAAATTACCAAAAGTACAATGATGGCTATTCGACTAAACAAAATTTTTGTTAGGCCTTTTAACTTTCGCTTCACTTTTTTCTTATGTACTTTTACATTCATCTGCCTCACTCCTTTTACTTCAGCCTTTGTAGAGAAATGAAAATTTTAATTTTAAAATACTCGGCTCTAAGCGCAAAAGGCTTTCAAACTAAGAAAATTTTTTAAAATTTGGATAATAACGTAAAAAAGCTTTTCCTAAAATTTTATTCTTTTTCACATAAGTATTTTCCCAATCTCTAGAATCTCCAGAATGATTTCGATTATCTCCTAGCATAAAATAACTTTCTTTTGGAACTTGATATGGTCCAAAATCTTCTTCTGCTGGTTCTTTTATGTAAGGCTCTTCTAATGCTTCTCCATTTACATAGACAACACCATCTTTTCCTTCTACGATATCACCAGGTGTTCCAATCACTCTTTTTATATAAAGCTCTTCTTCATTATCTGGATAATGAAACACAACAATATCTCCTCTTTTTGGTTCTGAAAACCAATAGGCAGTTCGAAGAGCAATTAAACGATCATGTGTCATAATTGTATTTTCCATTGATCCTGATGGAATTTCAGCATTAACAATTAATCCTTTACTAATAAATAATCCAAGACCTAGAGCGAATATAATTGTTACTATCCAACTAATAATCTCTTTTTTGATTGAATTATTTTTCTCTTCCTTTTCTCTTATTCCTTTTATAACGCACTCCCCCTTCTTTCTGTTACTCTATTGTCTTATACTATTACTAACGAATTGATAGACTCTTAAAACTAAGAAAACTTTTTAAAATTTGGATAATAACGTAAAAAAGCTTTTCCTAAAATTTTATCCTTTTTCACATAAGTATTTTCCCAGTAACGGGAATCCAGAGAATTATTTCGATTATCTCCCATCATAAAATAACTATCTTCTGGAACTTGATATGGTCCAAAATCTTCTTCTGCTGGTTCTTTTATGTAAGGCTCTTCTAATGCTTCTCCATTTACATAGACAATACCATCTTTTCCTTCTACCGTATCTCCAGGTGTTCCAATCACTCTTTTTATATAAAGCTCTTCTTCATTATCTGGATAATGAAATACAACAATATCTCCTCTTTTTGGTTCTGAAAACCAGTAGGCAGTTCGAAGGGCAATTAAACGATCATGTGTCATAATTGTATTTTCCATTGACTCTGATGGAATTTCAGCATTAACAATTAATCCTTTACTAATAAATAGTCCAAGCCCTAGAGCGAATATAATTGTCACTATCCAACTAATAATCTCTTTTTTAATTGAATTATTTTTCTCTTCTTTTTCTCTCGTTCCTTTCATATACTACAATTTCCTTTCTTTTGCCACTTTATTTTCTTGCACACTCACTAGCATCTCCAACTAATATTGCAAGTCCATGTTCTAATGTATCCAAAATACAATCTAAATTTTCTTTCACTGCTTTTGGACTTCCTGGCATATTTATAATTAATGTTTGATTTCGTATTCCAGCAGTGGCTCTACTTAACATAGCTCGATTTGTAATTTTCATACTATAAGCTCTCATCGCTTCTGGAATTCCTGGAACCATTCGATCGCAAACTGCATTTGTAGCTTCTGGTGTACGATCTCTCATAGAAAAACCAGTTCCTCCTGTTGTTAAAATTAAATTCATATGCTTTTTATCAGCCATCTCAATCATAGCCTCTTCTAACAGATCCTGTTCATCTGGAACAATGCAATATTCCTTCACTTCATACCCATTGGCTGTCATAATCTCTTTTATGATAGCTCCACTCAGATCCTCTCGTTCCCCTTTTGAACCTTTATCACTTGCAGTTATAATTCCCACTGTATACATATTGATCCTCCTTTCTATCTTTCAAACGTTGTTTTACCTGCAAAACCCTTGCATTTCATTATAAACTACTTCTTCTAAATCCGCAACCTAAACGATGAGAAACACCCCTTGCCTTCATGTAAACGATAAGATGCCACTTTGTGAACTTCTCACATTCACGCCAGTCTCCATATGTGAGCATAAATAACACCACACGGCTCTTTGTCTTTTCGTAAATCAAAATATCCACAGAGAAATAGAACACTATTTCTCTGTGGATAATCTATCATTATTTTTTCTTTTTAGCGTATGGAGTATTCACAAGTGGTAACACTGTACGATATTCTCCATCTTTTTTATAATAGGCACCTTGTACTGCTGGTGCTGTTGGAATTGAAGTGATCTCTCCAATTCCAATCGCTCCTCCTGCATATGGAATTCCTGGTTTTTCTACAATAATACTTTCTACTTCTGGAACTTTATTTGCCTTAAATAGGCCTAATGTACCATATTTTGCTGTTGGTTTTCCATGATCAAGTGGGAAGTCTTCTGTTAAAGCATATCCTAATGACATAACAACCCCACCTTCAATCTGTCCTTCAACAGAAATTGGATTAATTGCTTTTCCTACATCATGGGCTGCTACTACTTTTTTCACAGTACCATCTTCATTTAAAGCAACCACTTGTGTAGCATATCCATATGCAACATGAGATACAGGGTTTGGTACATCGGATCCCATTGGATCTGTTTTCGCAAGATATTCTCCATAGAATTCTTGACCATTCAAGCTTGAAAGTTCTCCATCACCTAATGCTTCTACTAATTTTTCAGCAGCTCTTCTACAAGCCTCCCCTGTTACAAGCGTCTGTCTAGAACCTGATGTTGTTCCAGAATCTGGAGAATTTCCTGAATTCGCACGATCATATTCCACTTTTTCTCTTGGCAAGTTCGTTGTTGTACAAGTGATCTGTGTTAAAACGGTTCCAAGTCCTTGACCGATACAAGAAGCTCCAGAACGGATATGAACTTTTCCATCTTCCACAGCTAAAATAACACGTCCCCAGTCAGGAAGACCAACACCAACACCTGCATTTTTCATAGCACAAGCGATTCCTGCATATGGTTCAGATTCATAAAACTCTTTTACAGCTTCTAATGTTTCAGCAAGTCCAGTTGCTGGATCCGCAATCTGTCCATTTGGAAGTACCTGTCCTGGACGAATCGCATTTTTATAGCGGATTTCCCAAGGAGTAAGTCCTACTTCTTCTGCTAATAAGTTAATAAGACATTCTGTAGCAAAACAACTTTGTGTTACACCAAATCCTCTAAAAGCTCCTGCTGGTGGATTGTTTGTATATACTGCCTTTCCATCAATATCAATTGTCTGATAGTTATATGGTCCTGCTGCATGAGTACAAGCTCTTTGAAGTACCGGACCACCAAGAGAAGCATAAGCTCCTGTGTCAGCAACAAGAATTGCTTTTAACGCTGTAAAATTACCTTCTTCATCACAACCAAGAGTAAATTCCATATCCATTGGATGACGCTTTGGATGAACTAAAATACTTTCTTGTCTTGATAATTTTACCTTTACAGGACGTTTTAAATAATAAGTCAATAATGCTGCTTGATGTTGAACGGTAACGTCTTCTTTTCCGCCAAATCCACCACCTACAAGTTTGTTTTCAATATATACTCTTTCTGGCTCAAATCCAAGCATAATAGAAACTTCTTTTCTTGTATCATAAGTTCCTTGATCTGTAGTATAAACTTTAATTCCATCTTTATAAGGGAAGGCAATCGCACATTCAGGCTCTAAAAATGCATGTTCTGTAAATGGAGTAGAGAATTTTCTTGTCACTACGTGTTTTGATGCTTTTAACACTTCGTCCGCATTTCCTCTTACTAGATGTTCATGTGCCAATAAATTTCCAGATTTATGAACAAGAGGTGCATCTTCTTTTAATGCTTCCCATGGGTTAAAGACTGCTGGTAACTCTTCATATTCCACTTCAATTAATTTCTTCGCTTCTTCAAGGATTTCTGGAGTTTCTGCAGCTAAAATACAAATGGCATCTCCTAAATATCTTGTTGTATCTCCAACACCAATCATTGTATCCCAATCTTGTTTTAAATGTCCAACTTTATTGTTACCTGGCACATCTTCTGCCGTTAAAACAGCTAATACCCCTTTTAAAGCTTTTGCCTTCTCTGTATGGATTGCTTTTACAATCGCTCTAGGATATGCGCTTCGAACGGAGCTACCATAAACCATACCTTCCATTTCTACGTCGTCTACATATTCACCATATCCCAATACTTTTTCTCTTACATCGACACGATGAACGCGATTTCCAATTTGCCAATCCTTTTCTTGTTCTGGAAGTTTTCCGCCTTCTCTAAAAATTTTAGCAGCTAATTCAATGGCATCTACAATCTTTTTATACCCGGTACAACGACAGATATTATTTCGAAGTGCAAATGCAATTTCTTCTCGTGTTGGGTTTAAGTTAGTATCCAATAATGCTTTTCCGCACATTACCATACCCGGAATACAAAAACCACATTGTACAGCTCCAGCTTCTCCAAAAGCATATACATATACTTCTTTTTCTTGTTCAGATAATCCTTCTACTGTAACAATATTCTTTCCTTCAAATTTAGATACTGGTAATACACAAGACTTTGTTGCTTTTCCATCTACTAAAATAGTACAGGTACCACAAGCACCTTCACTACAACCATCTTTTACAGACTTTAATTTCAACTCGTCTCTTAAATATTGAATCAACTTTTGATCCTTTTCCACTTCCCGTTCAATTCCATTTACAATTAAATGATACATACTATCACCCAATTAACCTTTCCTTATTTCGATTATGTTTTTTGCTGTTCCCAATACTTTAGATAAGTTTTTATAAAAATTTATTTAAAGTTCAAAATTATCCTTATAAAGAAACCGCTATCTTCTATCATTTTTATACAGACTAAAAACAGCCTTTTCTACTTACATATCTTCCTCTATTTTCTAAAATCAGTTCGCCGTTTTCTACAACTAATTCACCATTTAATAAGACATGTTTTGCTTGCCCCTTTACTGAGATTCCCTCATATGGAGTGTAGTCTGTATTATAATGCTGATTTTCTTGATGAATCACATGAGAAACACTTGGATCCCATACAACAATATCTGCATCACTTCCGACCATAATTGCCCCTTTTTGTGGATACATTCCATATTGTTTTGCTACATTTTCTGAACAAAGTTCACTAAATTGTTCTAAGGAAATTCTTCCTTCTTCGACACCATAAGTATAAAGAAGTTCTACTCGATTTTCTACCCCTGGCATACCACCTGGAATTTTTGTAAAATCATCTTTTCCAAGTGTCTTTTGTCCCTCAAAATTAAAGCTACATTGATCGGTTGCGATTGTATCAACTTCTCCATTTTCAATGGCTTCCCAAAGTGCATCGATATCCTCTTGCTTTCTAAGAGGTGGAGAAATAATATATTTAGCTCCTTCATAATTTGGTAAGGAATACACTTCATCTGTAAATAACAAATATTGTGGACAAGTCTCTACAAACACTTTTTGACCTTCTGCTCTTGCTTTTCTAATTTCTTCTAACCCCAATTTTGTGCTCAAATGAACGACACATACTGGAACTCCTGCTTTTTTCCCTAATTCTAAATATTCTTTTACCGCTTTCGCTTCTGCTTGTGCTGGCTTAGAAATTGGATGTGCTGCTGGTGTATTATGTCCTAACTTCTTCTGCTCTTCAACACCTTCTTTGATCATTTTGTCATCTTCACAATGACATCCAACGAGACCTCTTACTTTTCCTGTCTCTTTTAAAATATCTAAGATCTCTTCATTATTTGTTCGAAGTGCATCGTATGCCATATAAACTTTAAAAGAGGTAACGCCAGCATCTGCCATATCTTTGATTTCTTTTTTTAATGAATCATTCCATTCTGTAAAGGCCATATGATATGCATAATTACAAGAAGATTTTCCATCGGACATTTTATGCCAGTTTTCCAATCCCTCTTTTAAACTTTCTCCACGAAACGCTGTTGCAAAATCAATTACTGTTGTTGTTCCGCCAATAATAGCTGCCTTTGTACCATGATAAAAATCATCTGGTGATACGGTTGCACCTGTATCCAATTCAAAATGCGTATGTGGATCAATAAACCCTGCAAACACATAGCAACCAGAAGCATCAATGACTTCATCTGCGCCAAACAAATTTTCTCCAATGGCTGTAATTTTATTATCTTCTATCATAATATCAGCTTGAAATTTTCTTTTTCCAGTTACAATTGTTCCGCCTTTAATTAACTTCATACACATCCTTCTTTCTAAATCTTTGTTAATTATTATACAAACAATTTTCCAAATAGCCCTCGTATTTGAAACCGTATAGAACTATCTTTTATTTTTTAATAAGATGAGAAACACATAAAAAGTGTTTCTCATCTCCAACTCTGAAAAGTTTACAAAGCTCACTTTTCACATTCACAGGCAGTCATTATAAACCTTAAAACATAGCTTTTAACTGTCCGTTTTTCCATCAATGAAATTATCTTAATAAATAGCTATAAGCATCAAACATTGCAAATACAATATTTTCTAAATCTTTTGGAAGTTTTGTTTCTGTAGCTCCTAACTCTGTATCAAATACTTCGCCAGCTAAACGGACACGGATCTTTTTATTTTCTTTATCAAGAACTGTAAATCCTTGGTTTTTGCTATCTTCAAAATCTGCCACATCATTAAAATATGTAAATTTGTCTAAGTATGGCGCACTGCTGTATGGGCAGAATGTTCTACAGTTACCACATTCATTACACATACCATCCATATGTACAATCTGTAACTTACCATCTGCTGTACGAACAGAGATGTTAGCACGGTTTGGACATACATCTACACAGTTTTCACAAACACAAGAACAGCTTAAGCAACGATTAGATTCTTTTTCTGGAGCTTCTGGCATTGCAAGAATACCTTTTTTCGCTCTGCAATCTTCTTCTTTATAATCATAACCTGCAATCGCTGGCTGAACTTTTGCTTTTTCTTCTGCTGCAATTGTAAGAGCTGCTCTTTGTGCATCTGCAATTGCTTCTACAACTGTTGCTGGTCCTCTTAAAGCATCACCAACTGCATAAACATTTTTCACGTTTGTTCCAAATACTTTTTTCGTAACAGTTACTCCATTTTCAGAGTATAATTCTGTATCAACCTTTTCACCAACAGCTGCAATAACTGTATCACAATCAACAGTAATTAATTCATCTGTTGCAACTGGAGAACGTCTTCCTGATGCATCTGGTTCACCAAGTACCATTTTAACACAAACTAATTTTCCATCTTCTAATGATTTTGGAGCAGCTAATTCTAAGAATTCAACACCGTCTTCAATTGCAAATACTAATTCTTCTTCATCTGCAGGCATATATTTTTTCGTTCTTCTATAAACGATAGTTACTTTTTCAACACCTGGAAGACGTTTTGCAACTCTTGCTGTATCCATTGCTGTATTACCAGCACCAACTACAACTACATTTTTACCAACATTTACTGTCTCTGGATTTTTCTTACAAGCTTCTAAGAATTCAAGAACATCAATAGCTTCCCCTTTTTCTAATTCAACTGTACCTGGTTTCCAAGCACCTGTTGCAAATAAGAAGTATTCATATCCCTCTGCTTTTAATTCTTCAATAGAAGAAACTTCTGTATTTAATTTAACTTCTGCACCCATTCTTTCTACAAGCTGAACATCTCTATCGATGTCTTCTGAAGAAATACGGAATTCTGGAATAACGTGTTTTACAACTCCACCTAAAGAATCTCTCTTTTCAAAGATTGTTGATTTTACTCCATATCTTCCTAAGAAGTATGCAGCTGCCATACCAGCAGGACCACCACCAATAATTGCAACCTTTGCTTTTCCTTCTAATACAACTTGTGGAAGTTCTTCCATTAATTTGTCATACGCATTTTTAGCTGCTACAAGTTTTGCTGCACGAATTTCAACAGATTCTTCATAGAAATTACGTGTACATTTTGTCATACATCTATGATTACAGATTGTACCTGTTACAAATGGTAATGGGTTCTTATCTGTGATCACTTTTAATGCTTCTAAATATTTTCCTTCTCCAACATAAGCAACATAGCTTGGAATATCTTGATGAATTGGACATCCTTCTGTACATGGAGCGATAAAGCAGTCTGTTAAAGGTACTTTATCTTCAATTTTACGTTCTGGAATTGGTTTAATTGGTTTTACGTGATGTTTATCTGTTTTAGAAGACTCTGCTAATTCACTTAATTTCTGCACATCAGTTGCTTCGAATTTTGTATATTCCATTTTATCAAGAAGCTCTGCAACTTGTTTAAAACGATTATATCCACCAGTTTTTAATAAAGTAGTTGCCATTGTAATTGGCCATACATTAGATGCAAAAATTCTATCAATATTGAAGTAATCTGCACCACCAGAATAAGAAATACGAAGTTTTCCATTAAATTCTTTTGATAATTTATCTGCTAAAGAAATACTTAATGGGAATAATGCTTTACCAGACATGTACATTTCGTCTGCTGCCATCACGTCTTTTGGATTGTTAACTGGGAATGTATTTGTGATTTTAACACCAAATTCTAACCCTCTTTCTTCACAAAGCGCCATTAAACGTTTAAACATTGGAATTGCATCTTCATATTGTAAATCATCTCTGAAATGGAAATCATCAAAATCCATGTAATCGTAACCCATTTCATCCATTGTCTTTCTTGCAAATTCATATCCAAGAAGAGTTGGGTTACATTTAATAAATGTATTTAATCCTTTTTCTGTAATTAAATAAGTAGAAATCTTTTCGATTTCACTTGGAGGACATCCATGTAATGTAGAAAGTGTAATAGAATCACTAACAACTGGAGAAATAGATTCTACATATTCTGCATCTACGTTTTTAAAACGATCTAAGTTTGCTAATGCCCATGCTTTACATTCTTTAAAGATCTCTGTTTGGCTAGCATCTCTCATGCCTTCAATATAGTTATCAACTTTTTCCGTTGTGATGCCGGCATAATCATAACCAACACTCATATTAAATACGAAGCCATTTGGATCACCAAAGCCAAATTCTTTTGCTAATAACTTACATGCAAACCAACCTTTTACATATTCTTCAAATGCTTCTGGTACGAATAATTCTGTTGACCATTCTGTATTATAACATTCATCTCTTGCATCAATACAAGGTTTCATAACACAAGCAGAAAGTTCATCACCATCCATAACCTGTACTGTTTTTACCTCAAAAAATCTAGCACCCGCTACATAAGAAGCGATAATATTTTGTGCTAATTGTGTTGCTGGTCCAGCAGCTGGTCCAATTGGTGTTTCTATTTTTTCTTTAAAGATTGGAAGAGTTTTGGCTGGATTTGCTTTATAAAAGTGATTTACTCCAAAAATGCTTCCTTTCTGTTCTTTTTCTGTTAATACCCAGTTCATTAACTGGCCAAAAGGGATCAATCTCATTTTGTCACCCATGGTCGTTACCTCCTTAATTTTCTACTATTATATATACTCTGAAACTCATCTCATTCTCTCATTTACATGAAAAGCATCAACAATAACAAACACACGCTGCGAGTTTATCACGAGTCAAAAAAAGCATAAATACCTTGCATGATTCGTCACTTTCGCGTAAAAACGGAAAAAATAGGAGTAATGAGACATACTCTTGCTCCCATTTTTTCTTTCTTATTTGCATAAAAAGCATAGTTCAAACAAAAATGCTCGCATAGCATACTTTTCATTTTCTTTGTCTTTTGCAAATATAAAAATAAACTAGCAATTACGTCCCTTCATTGATGTAAATAAAATTATGCGTTAATTTTGTTCCAGTAGTTTTTAGATACTTCGCGGATTTTTGCCATCATAGCTTTTTCATCTACATTTACGAATTCGCGATCTTTGTATACAACTTTACCATTGATCATTGTTGTAACAACAGATTTTCCTTGCATACCAAATAAAACATGGGAATTAATGTTAGACTCTGTCATTTCTGTATATGGATCATAGTCTGTAACAATAATATCCGCATATGCACCTTCTTTAATAACACCTAATGGTTTTTCAAAGTAACGTGCCGCAATTTGTGGATTGTTATCAAATAACATCTGAGCAGATTCTCCCCAAGCAACGGTTGGATTGCAAAGATTGTGTTTATGAATAATGTTTGCAACTTTGAAAGATTCTGTCATATCATTTGTATAACCATCTGTTCCAAGACCTACTAAAACACCTTTTTCTAACATTTTTAATACTGGGCCACAACCAACAGCATTTCCCATATTAGATTCTGGATTATGTACAACCATTGTATTTGTTTTTGCAAGAATTTCCATTTCTCTTTCATTAATATGGATACAATGTCCTGCGATTGTTTTTTCTCCAAGGATTCCCATATCAAAAAGTCTTTCCACACAACGTTTATTATATTTTTCTAAAGAATCATAAACATCTGCTAATCCTTCTGCTACGTGGATATGATATCCATATTCTTCTGGTTTATGTTCTGCACAGAATTCTAAAGTTTTATTACTTAATGTGAATGGTGCATGCATTCCCATCATACCTTTTTGCATATCGGAGTCATCTTTTAATGTTGCCTTCATAAAAGCTTCATTTTCAAGAACAGACGCTCTCATTTTTTCTTCCCCATCACGGTCAGAGACTTCATAACATAAACAAGTACGAACACCTAAATCTCTTGCTACATCACCAATTGTAAATAAACTATCTTTAATTTCCCCATAGCTTGCATGGTGATCAAATACTGTTGTAACACCACATTTAATTCCTTCCATATAAGTAGCATAGGCACTGTATTTATTTTCCACATTTGTTAAAAGGCGATCCATTCTCCACCACTGTCCTTCTAAGATGTCCATGAAGTTTTTTGGATTATGGCCTTTAATGGATAAACCTCTTGCAAAAGCACTATAGATATGGTTGTGAGCATTGATAAAGCCTGGCATAATCGTACCGCCTTTTGCATCAATAAACTCCGCATCTGCGTATTTTGCCTTTAATTCCTTTGTTGTTCCAACTTCTTTAATTACATTTCCATCGACTGCTACGCATCCATCTTCATAAAGAGGATGGCTATTATCTCTTGTAATCAGTTTTCCATTTCCTACTAAAATCATAGTCCTGACTCCTTTTCCATACTATATATTTCACTATCTTCTTACGAATTGATTAGTTAATCAATCTATATCTATGTTATATCATATTTGACGTAAAACTTCAATGATTATTTTAAATACTTTAGAACTTTTTTATAATCCCTCTATTAATAAGAAGATTTTTATTGTTTCTTTTTCATAACTAAAAATTTTTTAGCGAACCAAAAAAAAATTTTAAAAAGGGTATTGCATTTCTAAAAATTTATGGTATGATTGAGTTACAGAGCAGTTGATTAATCAGTCAAACAAATCATAAAACTGCTTACCGAAAGGAAGTGATACGCATGGGCTTGAACTTATCTTTTCTGGCTCAGATTGCAAAAGGTATCGCCAAACAATTCGGTGACAATTGTGAAGTCGTTATTCACGACCTTACGAAAAAAAATCTGGACGAATCCATCGTTTTTATCGAGAATGGCCATGTTACAAACCGTAAACTAGGTGCTGGTCCCTCTCATGTAGTATTAAATGCCTTAAAAGGAGATTTGACCAAATTAGAAGACCATCTTGGTTATTTAACAAAGACAACGGATGGAAGAATTTTAAAATCTTCTACTATATTTATAAGGAACGAATCAAACCCTTCTAAAATAGATGGCATTTTATCTATTAATTACGATATTACAGAACTTCTGTTGGTAGAGAAATCTGTCAAATCCATTATTACATCGGAAGCAGATCGTCTCCCTTCTAAAGAACCTGAAAGGATTACACAGAATGTCAGCGATTTGTTAGATGACTTATTAGAGCAGTCTGTTGCACTGGTTGGTAAGCCAGTAGCCTTAATGACCAAAGAAGATAAAGTCACGGCGATTCAATTTTTGAATGATGCCGGAGCATTCCTTATTACAAAGTCCGGCGATAAAGTTTCCAATTATTTCGGAATTTCCAAATATACTTTATATAGTTATATTGGAGTCAATAAATGATTAACACTGAAATGTTTCATTATAATTAATATGGAGGTAATTACACATGGGTGAATTACAATGGGCAGTAAATAAGATGCCTAAAACAGATGACAAAAATCTTCCAGTGATGGCGTTATCTGAAGTGGAAAAAGCAAGAGAATTTCATAAAACAATTCCTGGTTACAAACCAACTCCTCTTGCAAAACTTTCTAACATGGCCGAATATTTAGGTCTTAATGAAGTTTATGTAAAAGACGAATCTTACCGTTTCGGACTTAATGCTTTTAAAGTATTAGGTGGTTCTTTTGCAATGGCTCGTTACATTGCACAGCAAACAGGAAGAGATGTTTCTGAATTAGACTTCGAAACTCTTACATCTGATAAACTTCGTGAAGAATTCGGTCAAGCAACATTCTTTACTGCTACAGATGGAAACCATGGCCGTGGGGTTGCTTGGGCTGCAAATCGTTTAAAACAAAAAGCAGTCGTATATATGCCAAAGGGTTCTACTGAAACAAGACTTAAAAATATTCAAGCAGAAGGCGCTACTGCTACTATCGAAGAAGTAAACTACGACGAATGTGTTCGTATGGCTGCTGCCGCTGCTGCAAAAACTCCAAACGGCGTTGTCGTTCAGGATACTGCTTGGGAAGGTTACGAAGAAATCCCATCTTGGATTATGCAAGGATATGGAACAATGGCATTAGAAGCAAGCGCTCAGCTTGAAGAAAATGGCGTTGACCGTCCAACTCATGTATTTGTTCAAGCAGGTGTTGGTTCTTTAGCTGGTGCTGTTCAAGGATACTTCGCAAACAAATATCCAGATAACCCACCTACTGTTGTTGTTGTTGAAGCAGATGTTGCTGCTTGTCTCTACAAAGGTGCTGTATTAGGAAGTGGTGAAGAAGCAATCGTTGATGGCGATATGCAAACAATCATGGCTGGCCTTGCTTGTGGAGAACCAAATACAACTTCTTGGGATATCTTAAAAAATCATGTTTCTGTATTTATCGCTGCATCCGATGGAATCGCTGCACAAGGTATGAGAATGTTAAGTGCGCCAATTAAAGGAGATCCACAGGTTGTTTCTGGTGAATCAGGTGCTGCACCATTTGGAGCACTTGTTGCAATCATGAAAGATCCAAAATATGCTGACTTAAAAGCGCAGTTAAAATTAGATGAAAATTCTAAAGTACTTCTCTTCTCTACAGAAGGTGATACTGATCCAGACCGTTACAAAGAAATCGTTTGGGATGGAAAACAATATAATTAATTAATGATTCATTTACATATAAAATAGATTAAATTAGCAAATGACTTTGTTCATTTGACATATAAATGGAGGTATTTATCATGGATTTTAACAAAATTAACGAATTAGCTCAGGGATATTTACCAGCAATGACAAAATTCTTAAGAGATTTAGTTGCCATTCCTGGAGAAAGTTGCGATGAAGAAGGACATATCAATCGTATCGCTGAAGAAATGAAAGCTGTTGGATTTGACAAAGTTGTCATTGATGACATGGGTAACGTTTTAGGTTACATGGGAACTGGTGAAAAATTAATCGGATATGATGCACATATCGATACAGTAGGTATTGGTAACATCAATAACTGGACTTTCGACCCATATGAAGGTTATGAAAACGATGAAGAAATCGGTGGACGTGGAACATCTGATCAGATGGGTGGTATCGTTTCTGCTGTATATGGTGCAAAAATCATGAAAGACATGGGTCTTTTAAATGATAAATACCAAGTATTAGTAACTGGTACTGTTCAGGAAGAAGACTGTGATGGACTTTGCTGGCAATATATCATCAATGAAGACAAAGTAAGACCTGAATTCGTTGTATCTACAGAACCAACAGATGGTGGTATCTACCGTGGACAACGTGGTCGTATGGAAATCAGAATCGATGTAAAAGGTGTTTCTTGCCATGGTTCTGCTCCAGAACGTGGAGATAACGCTATTTACAAAATGGCTGACATCCTTCAAGACGTACGTGCTCTTAACGAAAACGATGCTTCTGATGAAAACGAAGTAAAAGGTTTAGTTAAAATGTTAGATGAAAAATACAACCCAGAATGGAAAGAAGCAAACTTCTTAGGACGTGGTACTGTTACTACATCTGAAATCTTCTTCACATCTCCATCTCGTTGTGCAGTTGCTGACTCTTGCTCAGTTTCTTTAGACCGTCGTATGACAGCTGGTGAAACATGGGAAAGCTGCTTAGATGAAATCCGTGCACTTCCTTCTGTTCAAAAATATGGTGATGACGTAACAGTTTCTATGTATGAATACTCTCGTCCATCTTATAAAGGACTTACATATCCAATCGAATGTTACTTCCCAACATGGGTAATTCCAGAAGATCATCCTGTAACAGTTGCTTTAAATGAAGCATACAAAGGACTCTACGGAACAGAACGTCTTGGAAACGCAGAAACAGAAGCTATGAGAAAAGCTCGTCCACTTACAGATAAATGGACATTCTCTACAAACGGTGTATCTATCATGGGACGTAACGGAATCCCTTGCATCGGTTTCGGACCTGGTGCTGAAGCACAAGCTCATGCTCCAAACGAAAAAACTTTCAAAATTGACCTTGTAAGATGTGCTGCTGTTTACGCTGCTCTTCCTACAATGTACTGCAAATAATTAATCATTGATTATATAAAAAATTAGCTGTTAAACACAAAAAAACTGTAGGAGTTGGAGTTTTCCTCCTCTCCTACTTATAAAAAAGGAGATATAAAACTATGTTAAAAACAAATGAATTTATTGAAAGACTTAACAAACTTGACTTCAAAGATATGTACAACAACGATTTCTTCTTAACATGGGAAAAATCAAGAGACGAATTAGAAGCTGTTTTCACAGTAGCTGATGCTCTTCGTGACTTCAGAGAAAACAACGTTTCTACAAAAATCTTCGATAGCGGTCTTGGAATCTCTTTATTCCGTGACAACTCTACTCGTACACGTTTCTCTTTCGCTTCTGCTTGTAACTTATTAGGATTAGAAGTTCAAGATTTAGACGAAGGAAAATCTCAAGTAGCTCATGGTGAAACAGTTCGTGAAACAGCTAACATGGTATCTTTCATGGCTGACGTTATCGGTATTCGTGATGATATGTACATCGGAAAAGGTAATGCTTACATGCATGAATTCATGAGCGCTGTTCAAGAAGGACATAAAGATGGTATCTTAGATCACGTTCCAACATTAGTTAACTTACAATGTGATATCGATCACCCAACTCAGGCTATGGCTGATATGCTTCATGTTATCCATGAATTCGGTGGTGTTGAAAACTTAAAAGGTAAAAAGATTGCTATGACATGGGCTTACTCTCCATCTTACGGAAAACCATTATCTGTACCTCAGGGTATCGTTGGTCTCTTCACACGTATGGGAATGGACGTTGTATTAGCTCATCCAGAAGGATATGACATCATGGGTGAAGTTGAAGAAGTTGCTAAGAAAAACGCTGCTGAATCAGGCGGATCTTTCACAAAAACAAACAGCATGGAAGAAGCTTTCAAAGATGCTGATATCGTATATCCAAAGAGCTGGGCTCCATTCGCTGCTATGGAAAAACGTACTGAATTATACGGAAATGGTGACATGGATGGTGTTAACCAATTAGAAAAAGAATTATTAGCTCAGAATGCACAGCATAAAGATTGGGCTTGTACAGAAGAAATGATGAAATTAACAAAAGATGGTAAAGCATTATACATGCACTGCCTCCCAGCTGATATCACTGGTGTAAGCTGTAAAGAAGGTGAAGTTGACGCTTCTGTATTCGATCGTTATAGAATTCCATTATATAAAGAAGCTAGCTTCAAACCATACATCATTGCTGCTATGATCTTACTTGCTAAATGCGAAAATCCACAAGAAACTTTAAAAGCTTTAGCAGATGCTAGCAAAGTTCGTAAAATGGACTAATTTCTATCCATTATCTTTATAAAAAAATAGTACTCTCTCAGCTCAAGTAACCAATGCTTGAGCTGAGAAAAAAGAGTTGCAGGCTTTTATAGCCTTCTCTCTTTTTTTAGCTATAGATTAATTAATCAATCTATATAGAATGAATTCACTTATGAAATGGGGTAATTTGCATGAAAAAGCAAAAAATTGTTATCGCTCTTGGCGGTAATGCTTTAGGAAATAATCTTCCAGAACAGATGGTAGCTGTAAAAAGTACAGCAAAAGCAATTGTTGATTTAATTGAAGAAGGTCATCAGGTTGTTATCTCTCATGGTAATGGACCACAAGTTGGTATGATCAATATCGCTATGGCTGAATTAAGTCGTTTATATCCAAACTTTACTGTAGCTCCTATGTCTGTTTGTGTTGGTATGAGTCAGGGTTACATTGGATATGATTTACAAAACTCTATTCGTGCTGAATTATTAAATCGTGGATTAGAAATTCCTGTATCCACTATTATTACTCAGGTTGTTGTAGATGAAAACGATCCAGCTTTCTTAAATCCTACAAAACCTATCGGTCGTTTTATGACTTATGAAGAAGCTCAAGAACAAATTGCAAAAGGCAATAAAGTAATGGAAGATGCTGGTCGCGGATATCGTAAAGTTGTTGCTTCTCCAAAACCAGTTGATATTGTTGAAATTGACACAATTCGCGCTCTTTGTGACGCTGGACAGATTGTTGTTGCTTGCGGTGGCGGCGGTATCCCAGTTATGAGACAAGGAAATGAATTAAAAGGTGCTAGTGCAGTTATCGACAAAGACTTTGCAAGTGCTCTTATGGCTGAAAAATTAGACGCTGACTATTTAATTATCTTAACTGGAGTAGAAAAATGTGCTATTAACTTCGGAAAAGAAAATGAAAAATGGTTAGACAATATTTCTGTAGAAGAAGCTGCTCAATATATTAGCGAAGGTCATTTTGCACCTGGTTCTATGCTTCCAAAAGTACAGGCAGCAGTTCAATTTGCTTCTTCTGCACCAGAAAGAAAAGCATTAATTACCCTTCTTGAAAAGGCAAAAGAAGGTATCCAAGGAAAAACTGGTACGGTAATTACAAAATAATTTTTGATTATTTTCAATAATCCTTTATTCCTCAACATTATCTCCTATGTTTTATATAATAAATATATTCCTAATAGTATAAATATAATTGTGATATAATATTAATAAAAAGAAAGAGATTTATCCGCTCCATTCTTGCTCATGAGCTTGATAAATCCCTTTCTTTTATTTTTTATAACCGTGAGAAACTCATATAAAATGTTTCTCACGTTTTTTTATCCCACTCTTATTATCCACCTATAACCTACAATTGTTCTAAAATTGAATGTCCAATTGTGTTCTCTGGCATATCTACATTAAAATTATCTGCAATGGTTGCACCAATGACAGCAAATGTGCTCTCTTCTGGTATCGCTCCACCTTCTTCCATTTTCTTTGAATATGCTAAAAATGGAACTTTCTCTCTCGTGTGATCCGTTCCGGTATACGTTGGATCATTACCATGATCTGCCGTTAAAATAACAAGATCATCTTCTCTTAATACTTGTAATAACTCGCCTAACTTCTCATCAAACTTCTCAATTTCTTTTCCATATCCAATTGGATTTCTTCTATGTCCCCAAAGGGCATCAAAATCAACTAAGTTTACGAAGCAGAGTCCTTCAAAAGCCTTTTTGGCCATTTCAATAGTTTGCTCCATTCCATGAACAGAACTGTTTGAATGATAAGCTTGCGTAATTCCTTCTCCATCAAAAATATCGCTAATCTTTCCGATCGATATGACATCATATCCTGCATCTTTTAATACATTTAAGGCGGTTCTTCCATATGGTTTTAAGGCATAGTCATGGCGATTGCTTGTACGCTTAAACTCTCCTTTTTTCTTTCCAATATAAGGTCTTGCAATGACACGTCCAACCTTCCATTCATCTTTTAAAGTAAGCTCTCTTGCAATTTCACAACAACGATAAAGCTCTTCTAATCCAAAAGTTTCTTCGTTACCACAGATCTGAAGCACGGAATCTGCAGAAGTATATACGATCATATTTCCTGTTGCAATTTCTTCTTCTGCCAATTCGTCTAAAATTTCTGTACCACTAGCACTTTTATTTCCAATCACTTTATGTCCGGTTCTCTTTTCCAATTCTTCAATTAACTCTTTTGGAAATCCCGTATCAGTAAATGTCTGAAAAGGTTGTTCAATCTTTAATCCCATCATCTCCCAATGCCCAGTCATAGTATCTTTTCCATTGCTGGCTTCTTCTAACTTAGTATATTTGGCCATTGGCTTTTCTACTTTTCCAATTTCTGAAGCAGGATGGAGATTTCCTAACCCAAACTTTTGAAGGTTTGGAGCATAAAATCCCCCTTCTTTTTTCATAATCTGCCCAATATGTCCTAATGTATCTACTCCAATATCTCCAAATCTTTTTGCATCTGGCATAGCACCAACGCCGAGAGAGTCTAACACAATTGTAAAAATGCGTTTATATTTTTTTGCCATAGCTTCCTCCTAGTCTTCTCTATTTTCGATTCCATATCTTTTATTCTCTGTTCTTTACTCTTACTCTTCTATTCTCTACTCTTCTATTTTCTTTTCTCTTATAACGCTTCCATCTTGTTTTATAACGATTGATCGCTCGCTATCATTTTTTCGATTCCATAAGAGAACTGTAATTTCTTCTCCATCTGGTGATAACGTAAGCCCATCAACTTCTTCATTTTCTTCCGTTGTATATAATACTTCATCATAATAATTTTTAATCACTTCATTTCCTTTTTGTTCTTTGAAATGAGGAGATGCTACTGCATAAACTAATGTTTCTTTTTTCCCTTTGAGCCATTGAAACTCGATTCCATATTTTTCATCAGAAAATGTCTTTTGCTTTACATTATAAATACAAAAATAAGAGAGAGAAGGATCGATATGAGAAATTATTCCAAGTTCCACATCAGAAATCCATTCTAACTCCATTACAGCATTTACACGTCCTTCTTTATCGTTCACTTGAATTGAAAATTCTTTTCCTGTCTTTTTGTTTCCAATCTGTACAATCTTTGGATCGGTTTCATCCACATAGGAATAATATTCCCCTTCTTCTACTTGTACTGCATCTTTTGGTATCTGATTACTATTCAATTTTGTTTGTTTTTCTATCTGCTTCTCATTTTTTTTCGCACCATAAATATTGCGATAACAAAACAATCCACTACCTGCTAATGCAAAAACTGCTATGATAACTCCAACTCTCATTTTCTTTCTCATTCGAAATCCCTTCCAATCCTTTTCTATTCGTATTCTTGTTATTCTTTTATCATAGCAGTTAAATTTTACAAAAAAATGTATAAAATATTTAAATTTTCATAAACAATATTAATATTTTGTCAAACCGGTATGTAAACTATGCATAAAGTTGATGGCAATCGATAAATACCTCAATAATACCACCACAGACCATACCATCATCTTCCGCTTCTCTCCCTGTCATATCCACATTGACTAAGCGAGATTTTCCTTCTTCCATACACTGAATGGCTATTTGCTGAATGGATGCCTCTGCACAACCTCCACCAATTGTACCTATCATTTGTCCAGTTCTCACAACAAGCATCTTTGTTCCAATTCCTCTTGGAGCAGAGCCTTTTCGTGAAATAATAGTAACGACTGCCACTGGAAACTTTGTTTCCTTCCAATCCTCTTTAATATAGCTCATCAGTTGATTTGTATAACCAACGGTTCCTTTTTGCTCATTTTTCACTTGAATAATTTCGGCTAGAATCGCAACTCCTATCTCGGTTGGAGTTTCCGCTCCGATATTTAGACCAATTGGTGAATAAATGCTATCGATTAATTCTCTTGAAAATCCCTTTTCTTCCATTAAATCTTTTACAGCTTTTACCCTCTTTTTACTACCAATCATGCCAATATAAGCATGAGGCTTTGATAAAATAGAGGTAAGACATTCCACATCATAGCGGTGTCCCCGTGTTACGATTACAAAATAAGTATCCTTATCCCCTTTTATTTGCTCCAATCCTTTTTCAAAAGCATCACAAATGACTCTATCTGCTCCCGCCCTTCTAGCATTGTCAGCAAACATAGGACGATCTTCTAACACGGTTACTGTGAAATCTAACATCTTTGCCATTTTAATCACAGGAATAGAAATATGACCTCCTCCACAGATTACCATCTGAGGATCGGAACGCATACTTTCAAAAAATACCTGTTCTCCATCTATTTCTTCTAACATCGGCCTATCCGCCTCAATCGCTTCTGTTGAAACATTTTTAAACAATTCTACTGCGCCTTGGCTATCATATAGGCTATCATTGACATAAATTGCCTTTGCACCTATGTGAGGCCCTTGAATAATGGTTGCAATTCTATTTTTATTTGCTAGATTTAGATTTACTAACTCTTCAAAAAATAACATAATAGCCTCCTATTTCGCTGTTCTTGAACTTGTTCCATCTCCTAATTTTTCCACGGTTAACTCATCTCCTGCTCGGATGATACCACCATGAAGAACAACGGTAAATACGCCTTCTCTTGGCATAATACAATCCCCTACTTGATGGAAAATTTCACACTCAGAATGGCATTTTTTTCCTACTTGTGTTAATTCTAACAAAACATCGTTGCATTTAAAAATAGTTCCAATTGGATATGTCTTAAAATCCATACCTTCCACAAGAAGATTTTCTCCAAATGCTCCATCGTCTACATTCGCTCCTCTTTGACGGAACTCTTCGACTCTATCATAAGATAATAGACTCACTTGTCTATGCCATTTTCCTGCATGGGCATCTTTTTCAATCCCAAAATCCTCAATAAATACCGCTTCTTTTATATCTTTTTTTTGTGTCCCTTTTTTTTCACTAATACATACTGCCTTTACAATTCCCATGATAAATTCCTTTCTATGCTCTTATAATCTATTTTCTTTATCCGCCAATTTGAACCATCGCTCTAGTTTCCTCATCCTCAATTTCTTTTTCAAAAAATTGATGAGAAATTGGCTTTCTCATAATTGCCTGCTCCATTACATCGGTCAACGCTTTTTCTTTTATTCCACTTCTTAAAAGTTCTCTTAAATCAATGCCATCTCTATGATGTAAGCAAAGCTTTAAACGCCCATCACTTGTCAATCGAACACGATTACAGTTTTCACAAAATTCATGGGAAACTGCGCTAATAAAACCAATCCCCTTTTGAAATCCTTGAAACTCATAATAAACGGCGGGTCCATTTCCATACCGTTTTGTGGAAACCGTCGCTTTTCCATAGTTTTGCTCTAATAATTGTAAAATTTCATCATTAGAAATCGGTTGATACTGCTTTCCATATCCAATCGGCATCATTTCAATAAAGCGAACAGAAACCGGATATTTCTTTGCTAATTCTGCAATGGAAATTAGTTCATCTTCATTGAATTCTCGAACCGGTACGCAGTTAATCTTCACAGGAATACCAACTGCAATACACTCTTTCATTCCATTTAATACATCATCCAGTCTATCTCGTCTTGTAATCTCTTCATATCGTTTTTTATCTAGCGTATCAAGACTAATATTAACTCCTGTTAATCCTGCCTCTTTTAGTTCTTTTGCCATCTCACTGAATAAAACCCCATTGGTTGTGAGTGTCACTTGTTCCATGTGGACTTCTTTTCTAAGAATCGCAATTAAATGAGCGATATCTTTGCGCACAAGAGGTTCCCCTCCTGTTAACTTAATCTTTCGAACCCCCAAATTCCACGCGGCTTTTGCTACACGACGAATCTCTTCAAAAGAAAGAATCTCCTCATGTTTCATACAAGGAATTCCTTCCTCCGGCATACAATAAACGCACCGAAGATTACATCGATCGGTAATTGAAATTCTCATATAATCAATTCTGCGATTCTGTTGATCTTTCATTCTATCACCAACTTTCTATCATTATTTTTTCTTTTTTCCTTTTGGATATAAATTTCTTACTGCTTTTTTCTCTTGTTCTTTCATCCCCATAAGCTTATCCCTTCTTACTTCTTTGCTTGATAATGCCCGCTTTTTCCTCCTAATTTTTCAAGAAGATGAACATTTTGAATACACATACTGCGATCCATTGCCTTACACATATCATAAATCGTAAGCAATGCCGTCGTTACGCCTGTTAACGCTTCCATTTCAACCCCTGTTCTTCCAGCCAACTTCGTTGTACAAATGGCACGAATCGTAGAAGTCTCTTCTTCTAATTCAAAATCAATGGATGCTTTTGTAAGCATTAAAGGATGGCACATTGGAATCAGCTCACTTGTTTTCTTTGTTGCCATAATGCCAGCAACTCTTGCTACTCCAAGCACATCTCCTTTTTTCGCTCTTCCTTGCTTTACAACTTCATAGGTCTCTTGATTCATTGTAATCTCACCTGTTGCAACCGCAATTCTTGTTGTAATATCTTTTTCCGTTACATCTACCATAACGGCATTTCCAGCTTCATCAAAATGATTTAATTTTCCCATATACAAATCCTTTTTTTATTTTTATCCTTTTATTTTCCAAAACCATTTCTATCGTTATATACGATACGATCTGATAACTTTTTTATTTTCCAAAACCACATTTTGGGAAAGTACAGACAGGACAATTTTCACAAAGTCCACCATGGCCATATTCTGCCATATCCTTCATTGATAATTTCTCTCCTGCAATCAATCTTGGCAATAATAAATCAAAGATTGTTCTCTTACCATACATAACACATCCTGGAAGTCCACAGACAGGAATTTCTTTGCCATCTTTATAATAATAAGATACTAAAAACATAGCCCCTGGCAATACTGGTGCTCCATAAGATACAATCTCTGCCCCTGTTGCCTTAATGGCTCCTGGTGTTCTATCATCTGGATCCACACTCATACCACCTGTACAAAATACCATTTCCGCTCCGTCTTCAATGGCTTTTAAAATAGCATTTTTAATATCTTCTTGAGAATCATCTACAATCGTCTGAGAAAGAACTTGTACCCCAAATTCTTCTAACTTTCCTTTTACAACTGGACCAAATTTATCTGTGATTCTACCTTTAAATACTTCACTTCCTGTCGTAACAATCGCAGCTGTCTTTTTTACAAAAGGAAGAATCGCTAATAGAGGTTCTTCTCCAATTGCTTCCTTTGCCTTTTTTAACTTTTCTTCTTCAATAATAAGAGGGATGACTCTCGTTCCAGCAACTTTTGTTCCTTTCTTCACAGGGAAATTCCCATGGATAGTAGCAATCATAATTTCCCCAAAACAATTCAACTGAAAAATTCGTTCTTTATCGACCTTTAATAGTCCATCGATATCAGCAATTAATTCTACTTTTCCTTCCTTTACTTCTCCTTTCACTAAATAATCATTTTTACACATATCATATAAAATCTCAGCTGCCTCGTCTTCATGAAGCATTCCTTCTTTTTTCTCCCATACATAAAGATGTTCTTTTCCTATTGATAATAAAACAGGAATATCCTCTTCCGTTACGACATGACCTTTTCGAAAAATAGCATCTTTTTTTACTCCTGGAATAATCTGTGTTAAATCATGACATAACACATGTCCAACGGCTTTTTCTGTATCAATTAATTTCATGAATGTAATCCTCCTAAAAAATCCTTCTATTTTTTATTTTATCATTATTAGAAAAAAAATCGATTGCTTTTGCAACATACGCCCGAACCAAAGACCAATACAAAATCTACTTCATAGCGCTTTTTTATATCACAAGAACCATACCTCTATCATACAAAAATAACGCAATTTCTTATGATATAAAAAAATCCTTACCTAAGGGAATCTCTCATGCTTCCAATCGCTTTCTCGCATAGAGTATTCCATGGTAAGGAGATACCGATGTCTTTTCATCTACGTTAACTTACTCTTTTATTATATCAAATTTTATAACAAA
>DVIZ01000163.1 GCA_018710905.1 Candidatus Scybalomonas excrementigallinarum
AAATTCAGATTGATAAATCCAACATATTGATGATTGGACCAACAGGTTCTGGTAAGACATATCTTGTGAAGACATTAGCCAATATGCTTGACGTGCCTCTTGCTATTACAGATGCCACCTCATTAACAGAAGCTGGCTATATTGGCGATGACGTAGAGAGTGTTGTATCAAAACTGCTTGCAGCCGCAGATAACGATGTGGAAAAGGCAGAAAGAGGTATTATTTTTATCGATGAAATTGATAAAATCGCAAAAAAACGAAATACGACTAGTCGTGATGTGAGCGGGGAATCCGTGCAACAAGGGCTTCTTAAATTATTAGAAGGTAGTGAGGTAGAAGTACCAGTTGGTGCTAGCAATAAAAATGCCATGGTACCTCTTGAACGCATTAATACAAAAAATATTTTATTTATTTGTGGCGGTGCTTTCCCAGAGTTGGAAACGATTATTAAAGAGCGTCTAACAAAGCAATCTTCTATTGGGTTCCGTTCTGATTTAAAAGACAAATATGATAATGAACCAAACTTAATATCACAAGTGACCATTGAAGATTTAAGAGAATTTGGAATGATTCCAGAGTTTATTGGAAGACTGCCAATTATTTGTTCTTTAGATGCTCTTGATAAAGAAATGTTAATTCAAATTTTAAAAGAGCCAAAAAATGCGATTTTAAAACAGTATCAAAAGTTATTAGCATTAGATGAAGTAGATTTACAATTTGATGATAGTGCATTAGAAGTAATTGCGGAAAAAGCCCTTGAAAAGAAAACGGGTGCGAGAGCTCTTCGCGCTATTATCGAGAAATTTATGTTAGATATTATGTATCAGATTCCAAAAGATGATAATATTGGAAGAGTTACGATTACAAGAGAATACTTAGAAAATAAAGGTGCTCCGATCATTGAAATGAGAGGAGTGCAGGCATTGCCAAAGCACCAAGCCTAGTGATAAGAAAGTGCGAATTCAACTTTTTATACTCCTGCTTTTATAAAGTAGGAGTATTTTTTATTCTTTTATGAAATAAAAATATATAAAGTAAGCAAATAAAAGGATGAGAAAATGAATGGTGAACAATGTAAGAATGCGATCTATGGGGATTCTTATTTAGATTTAATTGTGGAATATAATGATGAAATTCGCTCTATTTATCAACAATACGAAACAACTTGTATTCAATTTGTCAATTACCGCTATGCCATCGTTCATATTGATGGAGAGCAATATCCACCATATAGTATTTCCCATTATGGATATCATCGAATTCCAAAGTGTTTTGGACTGATGGATCAGAGTAGTCTGCAAGAAAGTGGAATTATAAGAGTACAAGAATTAGAAGCTCTCGATCTGCGAGGAAGAGGAGTTTTAGTTGGGTTTATTGATACAGGGATCGATTATACGAATCCGATCTTTCAAAATGCAGATGGAAGTAGCCGAATTGTCTCTATTTGGGATCAGACCATAAAAGATGGCACTCCACCAGAGGATTTTTATTATGGAGCAGAATATACAAGAGAGATGTTAAATCAGGCGTTACAATCGGAAAATCCAAGGGACGTTGTTCCTAGTTTTGATGAAAATGGTCATGGCACGTTTTTGGCGGGGATTGCTACAGGAAAAAGAGATGAGGAGGCAGATTTTATTGGAGCTGCTCCAGATTCGGAACTTGTTGTTGTAAAATTAAAAGAAGCGAAAAAGAGTTTGATGGAATTTCAAGAAATTTATACAAACGATATTGTATATCAAGAAACCGATATTATGATGGGCATTCGATATTTAATTGGGGTGGCAAGACAGCAGTTTCGCCCAATTGTAATTTGCATTGGATTTGGGAGCAATCAAGGGGGAAAAGAAGGAAAAGGTGCGTTAAGTTCTTATTTGTCTGCTGTTGCAGAAAGCAGTGGCGTTTGTGTGGTAGCTTGTGCAGGAAATGAAGGGCAAGCGAGGAGACATTATTATGGTCCGGGGAGAAAAGGGCAGAGAGTGGAGACGGTAGAAATTAATGTGGGGGAAGAAAAAGGGTTTTCTATGGAGTTATGGGGAAGTTCTCCAAACACATATTCCATTGCACTTCGTTCCCCAGGGGGAGAAGTGATTTCTAGAATTCCTCCAGGACTCTCGGAAAGTCGAGAAGTCCAGTTAATTTTAGAAAAAACTAGAATTCGAGTTGACTATCAGCTTGTAGAAAGTGCTACAGGAAATGAAGTCATTGTATTGGCGTTTCGAAATCCTACAAAAGGAATTTGGACCCTCGATGTGTATTGTGATGAATTAAATGATGTGGGATTTCATATCTGGTTGCCAATTCAAGGATTTGTATCTGAAGGAACTTACTTTATGCGTCCGGATCCCGATACGACAATTGTTGTTCCAGGAGCAACTCCATCGGTTTTAACGATGACGGCCTATCGACATTTAACAAATAGTTTATACTTAGAAGCCAGTCGAGGATATGGAAGAGCCTGTGGAGTAAAACCGGATCTGGCAGCACCGGGAGTGGATGTATATGGACCCAATACGAGAGGGGGATATACAACAAAATCAGGAACCAGTGTATCGGCAGCCATTGGAGTGGGAGCAGCAGCTCTTTTATTTGAATGGGGAATTATAAGAGGAAATGTGGAAAATATGGCAACAAATGAAGTGAAAAAGCTGTTAATTCGCGGAGCGATACGGGATGGGGAACGGACTTATCCAAATCGAGAATGGGGATATGGCAGGCTAAATGTGTTTGAAGCGTTCCAAAGTCTAACACGCCTATAAAATTTGTAAAATATGGAAATTTAATTGTTTTCTCATAAAAGTAAAAAACTGATCCATACTAAACAAAGAAACAAAATAAGAGATAAAGTAAAGGAGATGCTTTTATGAAAAAGTTAACAAAAAAACTTGTAGCATTAACAATGACAGCCATGATGGTTTCCTTCACATTTGTAGGTTGTGGAAGTAGCGATGATAATGGTACAACAGAGATGCCAATGGATTCTACAACTACCAATGGAACCGATAATACAACAGATGATACAACGAATGATACAACTGTAGATGGAGATGTTGGAACTTCTGGAAGAGATGATGGAGTCATTGGTGATATGGCCAATGGTGTTGGAGATGCTGTTGGTGATGTAGCTAATGGAATTGGTGACGCTGTTGGTGATGTAGCCAATGGAATCGGAAACGCCGTTGGTGACGTTGTAAATGGTGGTTTTGAGTCTTATGAAGATGCTCATGATTATTTATTAGGACAGCTTGGAGCTCAGGATAATGATGCTTCTTATGAAGTTCGAAATGTAAAAAAAGAAACAGTTGCTTACCAAGATGGGCATAAAGGATATGAATTTGAAGTCCATGACACAAGAAATGGTAGTGATAAAAAGTTTGGAACTTTTTACGTAGATGAAAAAGATGGAAGAGTCTACAAAATGAACGAAAACGGAAATGGTATAACAGCATATCCATTTTCTTAAAAGATAACTATAAAACTATAAATGAGCAAGTTCGTGATTTTGCATAAAAAAAGAGACACCTAACTTCCATTGTGTTGTATAATGAAAATGAAACAATAACCATTTACAGCACTCACGAAAGGGGATGTCTCTTGCAAATACTAT